>JBFXII010000081.1:0-9446 GCA_050176095.1 Desulfomonilaceae bacterium | reverse complement strand
GCTACAAGCATAGGTCCTCTGGACAACAGAACTATTCCAGCAATAAGGCTCTTTTCATTTTCATGAGATGTCAGACCTGGAATTTCCAGAATTTCAGCCAACTCCTCCTGCTCAAAGTCCACAGGCTTCGAATCAGCGAGATCAAAGGCCTGCTTGTATTTCACCCTCTTTTCTCGATCAAGGAAAACTAAAATGTTGGCCCGAAGTATCTGAAAAGTCTCATCGGTGAGATTCTCTTTTATATAATGTTCGTTGACGTCTTCAACAAAAACATAGGTGTCATCCCGTTCCGCCCAATCCGCCGCTTTAAGATTTAGCGAAGACGCGTCGTAGGCTATAGCGTCTAGGACCCGATCAACATTTTTGATGACATGGGAATTTTCAAGATCACTAAAACTGCGGGAAATTATTACGCTGGAAACGATGTAGAGGGCGCCTGCAAGAGCCAGAGAGGTTAGAACAATTATTATTAGGGTTAATTTTCGTAGCGGCAACAGCGGTCCTTTGGGCCTCATGTATTTATCAGTGGGCCTATTTATAATTACTCAAATTTATTTTACCGCTATTTTATAGAGATTCAATCCTTTTCAGTAATAATTGTTGAGAAATTGTCTCAAAGATTGCTCCCGGTGAAGACCAGATTCATTCATCGGTCTCTTCTGTTCTCCTTCTTCGTTGACTGTCTTCTACTTCAAGAGAAACCAATCGCGCCAGTAATACGGCTGGGAAAAGCTGGCCAATCAAAGCTTCAAGCATTGAAAGAGAACAGGCCAGGGGACTTACAGGGAATATGTCTCCGAAGCCAACGCTGGTCATTGTGATGTAACTGAAATAAATCAGTTTAGCCATCATCTTGTGACAGTCTCCGCCGAAATCACAGGAGCCAAGTGAAAACGCTCCGGGATTAATGGATCCTGTAATAAAATAGAGATTGCCAAAAAATACCCCGATGAGCATGTAGACCGCTATTGAACCTGCAATCCTGTGCGGAGTTATTGGTCCCCTCTTGAAAACATGCATTAGAATTACAGCTATTAACATCGCAGTGAAAACGGCTCTAATACTCATGTTTACCATTAATGACGTCAAACTGGGATAGACGTGGCCCCAGTATCGGAAGCCAAGCGCTACGACAGCTACCATGGCCACAACACGAGCCCAGCGAGGCTTTCGACTTACCGCCATAATGCCTGTTATAAGAACGGCCAAGAAAATCAGGTGCATTATCAGGGCGCTGAAATCAGAATCCAGGAAGGGAAAGATCGCAAATGTCTCCAAAAACAGTATTATTAATAATCCTGTGAGACCTACATCCTCCGACCATAACCTCGTGATAGCTTCTTGGCGCATCGTTCACCCTCTCCGTTACGAGGATTTTGATGAAAAGCTTGAGAATATTTAATGAGGCGCTACCTGGTTGACAATTCGAATTACGGTGTCATGCTTCGGACCAAAAAGCTTGTTAGCTCTTTGTATGGTCTTGTCTGGACGTAATTGATTGTAAAAGAGGTGGTTTAGCTCAAAAGAGTCTGGCTCCATTGCTATGGCCCTAGACACCTCTTTCGCGGCAAACCATAATGATTGATCTTTTTCCAGAAACCTGTCTACATAAAAATCAAAAAGCTTTGCTATGCAGACAGCCGAATAAATATTTGCCTGATCCCCGTTGAACCTATAAAATCGTCCCCCTTCGGAATCATAGGCGTACCCAACCTTAAGCCAGCTGAATGAAACAACTTCTTCAACGATGGTCTTGTTAAAACCTCCGGTTGAAATACCAGCGATACTAACATTAGACTTTCGGTTGATACCGTCCTCAAGCGACTGCCTGGCCAGAGCCACCTTTGCCAGTTCTCTACTTATCGGTCCTGGATAGTCTGAAGAATGTAATCGGGTCGTCACGTTTTTCAAATAAGTCTCGAAGTAGTTTTTGTGGGCATCGGCAAAACAAATAGTGGGCAATGTCAAGAATACCAAGATTTTTAATAAACGCAAAATGTTCCAATCTCTTAATCGTTATATTTTAGCTAAATAAACCATTTTGATTAATCAGTGGTTTATCCTTTAGCTGTCACGGTTCGAAAGAACCATGGAAGCCAGTTTAATTAACTAATTAAAAGTGTTATGTCAATACATAAAATACGCCGCAACATTTAATAACCGTATGGTATAGATAATTGGATAAAAAACACTGTTGATCTGTTTGACTAACGCTTCCCAATGAACCAAGTTTTAATGTTTTCCTCACACAATCTGAACATTGCGACTGCAGAATCATGAAAAACAGTGTCAGAAGTTTTCACACTCTTAATGTGACGTCTAACCTCAAGATGTTTTGAAAAATGGGATTGAGACGTGCCTAAATATGTGGGTTTCCGAAATCGTGAATCAATTGAATTGTGACCCGGTAATCACTGAGCAAATTGACATGCCCCTTATGGGGATTTTTTAAAAGAGGCAATATGGAGCTAGAAGACAAATTCGATAAAAATGATGTTGCGGATATTAGTCGGTTACGGAAAATTCATTTATCGGAGCCGGAGTATAGGGCGCTCAAAAATATTGCGTATTCCAAAGGCAAGAGCATTGAGGAGGAAATCGAGCGTGCTGTGAACATTTGGAGAAAGTCATCCAAATCCGAGAAAGATCATGAGCTATGGTCCAAGACTGAACATAAATTCCGATGCTTTCATGATCTCGTTCAACTAGAGTTTCTTACCGAGGTCGACGCCACAGTTGTCGAGTCGGCTATTCGTAAACATATCCATGACTTTGACGTGGACAAAGAACTCCGGACGGGCGGTTGTCACCTGAAAGAGACTGAAATTGTGAGCTTTCAGTTGGACACAAACACTGCTGAAAGGATGGCGACTATTAGGGGAACTCATGGTAAGAGCTTAAACTCCTTTTTAACCGAGGCCGTGAGGGATTTCAACAGTCGCTTCGGACAAAGAGGAAAGAGACCCCACTCAGAGCCATCAAAAATCAGCTCAAAAGGCAGACCCCATTATTTCGAACCCCACCCCGCTTTGAAAACCCTCCATGCAATACTGAACAAGGAAGATCTAATCGACCTTCGAAAAAATCTCCAATTGAGCAATGATGCGACTGAACAAGCAGTAGCATTTGTCATCAAGTGGAAATTGACCAAAAAATCCTCATCGACAATAAAATAGATACTCGGGTTGTAGAAGAAACAAGTTCCGAACCGATTTCCAGGCATTCTACTTTCATAAACGGCTTTTGTTTCCTGTAATTTTTCCAACCGACTTGATTGTTAAAGTGTTGTAATATGTGCTACCTTGAGTCCGGATGAATCGCGTCGTCGGAGTTCCTAAGAAATTGGTTTCAAGTGACGGATACAGGGTTGTAAAGGGCTATGTGATGGTCTTGGTTGCGACCCTTATTTGGTCGGGCAATTTTATTGTAGCCAGAGTAATCCATGATTCCATCCCCCCGGTTACTATTGTAGTGATGCGATCTTTAATCGCTGTGATCATTTTAGCCCCTTTCGTCATGCGCTCCCTTTACTACGAGTGGTCACTGTTTCTCAAACATATAGGCTATCTCTCACTAACGGCTTTTCTGGGCATGACGATGTGTAACACTCTTGTCTATGTTGCTGCCGCATCATCAAAGGCGGTAAACCTTACGCTGATTGCCATTTCTTCTCCGCTATTCACCATAATATTCGCTCGAATATTCCTGCAGGACGCCTTGACTTTAAAAAGAATACTGAGCCTCATAATTGCGTCTTTCGGTGTATTCTACCTTGTAGCGGATGGTAATGTTTCCAATATTGTTAATCTCAGTTTTACTCCAGGCGATATCTGGATGCTTGGTCAGGCATCGTCTTTTGCGCTTTACAGCATCCTTGTGCAGAAACGACCCACCGAGTTAAGCCCGCTTCCATTCCTGTTTTCACTTTTCGTTCTAGGAATGATGTTCCTTCTACCCTGGTTCAGTTGGGAAATAATTTCATCAGGATGGACTGATTTGACTGACAGGGAGTTATTGGCGCTTATTTACCTGGGTCTTGGGCCATCCGTCCTGGCCTATATGAGTTGGAACAAATCAGTAGCTCTGATTGGACCGGCAAGGGCATCAATCGTATATTATTGCCTTCCACTTTTCAGTGGCATCGAGGCTCTTTACCTTTTGGGAGAGCACATGACCCTCTCTCACCTGATAAGCGGAACGTTAATACTGAGCGGAGTGATCTTATCTACAAGAGACTGATTTGAACACGGATTGAGTTGACTATTCCAGGTTGATTTTGGAGCTTGAGGGTGGTTGGTAGGGCCATTCATCTGAAAAATATGGAATGGCCCTTACAAGCGTTCTATTCAGCTTCCGCTGCCTCTGGTTCAGGTAATCGCACTAGATACCACTGCTCTGTTTGGGCTTTTCCCAAGTGAACCAAAACACCTGTCTGGTCCATGGAAAGATTATAGATACCCGTTTCCATGATAATTGTGGTTCCACTGTCATCAGCAAAGGTCCAGATAGCTCTCTGATGTTCTTTTTCAACTACTCCTTTTATAGGTTTGCTCGTGTTGTTCGCTGCATTGTAATATGTTCCCTGAATCACACCGTCTTTGTTAACTGCGAGCTGTAAAACCTCATCGGATTCTTTCACAGGATCCTGAGTTAAAGCAAAAACACCCAAAGGCATCCATTGGTCCACCTGGTCAGTTACTTCAGGCGCCTGAATTACTATCTGCAATGCACGGTCATAATAATCGGCGGCTGAGCAAATACGCTGACCATTCAAGTATACGTAATTATTATCATAATAAAAATTTGATCCAAAATCATAGAAGATTGGAGGGCCCCAATTCCATGCAATCCAAGAGCTGAGGGCAACCCAGGTTGCCGGACGCCACCAGTAGTTCCATGGCCGATAAGGCCAAATATTATTGTGCCAGTAGTATCGTGTTAAATTGGGATGTTGGGGCCACCATTTCTTGCTAAAGGTTTCAGGGTGACGCCTTGGGTAATACTCCCTTATCATTTGCGCAGATCGAGGAGTAAGTTTCTCATTAAAACTATGCCCCTTGACTGGCATGTGACCGGTCACTTCGGGACCAGGCTGATGTTTGCCCCTATTCAAATAATGATCCAGGGCAATGGCGCCTGCTGCGCCACCAACAGCTGCTGCGCCGACTCGCCCAAGATCACGCCTCACATTAGATTTGGCCTTTTCTTGAGGCAGCTTAAGATATTGACGCAACTGGTCCTGGGTCGGTTGTCTCCTGTTTGGCTGTCCCTTAAAAGATTGACCAACATGAGGATCGAGATTTGGCGCGGACCTAACGTTGGAACGTTGTCGTTGAATGACGTTCGGCTGGGAAAACTCCTTCTGGATGGCTGGTTTTGAGCCAGTGACTCCTTGTCTGGGAACAGTCCGTGATCTCACGTTGGTTCTATCAGATCTTTCCTGTGTGCCAGAGCCACCTCGATTGATATTCAACTGAGGCTGAACCGTCTGAGGTCTGAAAGAACGTTGTTGTGGGGTAGCCTTAGGAGTCGAAAATTGCTGTATCTGCGGTTTAGGAGATTGAACGGAAGGGGCTTTGCGCTGGACGGGAGGCGCCATGGCCGGAGGCCGCGATTGTTTGATTGTTCCCATTTGGGGCGCTCCACGATTTATCCGGTTTCGGTCTTTTTTCTCTCGTTCATCGGGACCGCGAGATTCGACCTGTGGCGCAACGACAACGCCAATTGCAAAAAAAACAACTAATAGAAGCGACATTTTTTTCATTTTATTATCTCTTAAATCCGAGAATTTTTTATTATGCCGCCTTTTCCATACATTTGATGGATTGCCCTCATTCAGTAAGGCTTAAAGGTGTTGACGCATAATTTATGCCCGTTTGCTCGAAATTTAGCGCAATCCAAATCTCTCAATGCGCTTAGTCAATTATTTGGCGCCTTCTGGCAAATGTTGCTTGATTAACTCCCGCGCCTTGTCCACCCCCTCTTCGGCTTTTACTTTGAGTTTTTCCGCAACATCTTTGGCTGTCTCAAGACCTGGAGCTGCGGTGTCCTTTAGTTTTTCCACTTCGGTCTTTAACTTCTCTGCTTCAGTTCTTGCTTTCTCTATGCCTTCAGCGGCCTTCTCCTTCAGTTTTTCTACCGTACTTTTTGGACACGATTTTGCCAGCGCATCAATTGCCTGCTGTTCGACCTCGAATGGACCCGCTACAGCGCTGTCTATTTTCTCTTTAGAACTTACCACCTTACAAACATTGTCCGTATCCTTGATTACAAACCACTTCTGTCCATCGGCAAAAGCCGCCAGACTTGAGAATACAAAAAGCAATCCCGTTAAGACGATCAACTTGATTTTCATTTCTTCCAGACTCTCCTTGTTTAGTCGCAAAAATAACTTGCCAAGATTTTCGAACACCCAAAATTGAGATTAACTCCTTCTTCAAACTCAGTCTCATACTGAAATTAGCTCATCTGACAACATTCTTCTTTCAAGGTTTCCTTTCTAAGGTCTATTAGCTCGATTTATGATTCAAAACTCTTGTGGTCTAGGCGATTCTTGCCATAAAATGATAACTTAGCTTGAACAGTTTTTTTAAGACTTGTGGACTTTTTACATTCTGCAAAGACTATTCTATGCAGTTCTACTAATTGATATCTTTATTCTTGGAATCCAGGGTTTTATTATGAAACCAGCGTTATTGATATTGTTTCTGTCATTGGTAATTAATCTTTTTGATCAACCTGAAGTGAACGGGTCGTCTCATTTCCCTAATGCTTCAGTAAATTCAAGAGAAATGCTCCCCATAAGAATCGCGCTTCAGTTAGATAATAAAGTCATAAAAATTACCGATCACGGATCATCGGTCAACTTAGGGTTGGTTTACAAAGATCTTGGGCTATACGAAAAATCGATAGATCATTTCAAAAAATCAATACAGACGAAAAAGAAATTAGCAGACGCTAATGGAGAGGCGTACGAATTGAACAATCTTGCCCAGGCTTATTACAAGATGGGCGATTATCAAGCAGCTCTAGAAAATTATGAACGAGCCCTCGCAATATTTTCCAGAGTCCAAAAAACTGAAGCTCAGGCGGAACTGCTTAATAATATAGGTGATATTTATGACATTCTTGGCAATTACGAGGCCGCCTTCAAGCATTATAGGTTATCTCTGGACAAATTGAAATCTCCGCCAAATCTCAAAGATGAAGCAACAGTCTTGAGTAACATGGCCAGACTACACAGAAAGCTTGGCATGACTCAGGAAGCGCTAGAATGCTTTGAATCAGCGTTGTCCAAATTCAGAAAGCTTGGTGATCCAGCCGATGAGTCTGACTGTCTGATGGAAATTGCCACAACTTGGGAACTTGCTGGTCGGGCCGATCAAGCAGAAAAAACAGCGCGAGAGGCTCTTGAAGTTGTGGAGCGGGCCGGGCAGAAACCGGGAGATTTGCCAGACATCCTGATTTCGTATTACATTGATTCAAATAAGGTTACTGAAGCTCAACGCTTTATTCAAAAATACAGTACACCTTTAGGATCCGGAAAATTAGATCTTGCTAACAAAAATTTTCCATCCGCCCTATCATTCTTTCTAAAACTTTCTGAATTCGCCTCAAAAAGCGACAACGCAAAATTCCTGTTTGCTTCATACATTGGATTGGGTAAATCGTACGAGGGGTTGAAGCAGTACACACAAGCGGAAGAGTTTTACGCAAAGGCAATCGAACTAGCTGAAGAATTGAGATTAGAATTGGCGCCATCCGACAGGTCCAACTTTTATATGAGTAAAATTTGTGGCTTTGCGCCTGTTGAAGCCTTCAAAGGACTTACAGGCGTAATTATCAAAGCAGGGGATCCTGAACGTAGTCTTGAAGCCGCAGAGGATTTCCGTGCAAAATTGTTTGCAAGTGGTTTTTGGGGACCATTATCGGCAGGATCCGTCAATATTCCACAAAGAGTCATCAACAAAGAACAGGCGTTGCTGAACCGATTGGCGGCCTTCAGAACCGAACTAGCCCAAACGGACTCAAAAACTCAGGGATCAAAATTCGATGTTCTCTCAAAAGAAATAAAAACGACAACTGCGGAGATAAATTCCTTAAAAGAGGAATTATGGAAAAAATACCCGACCTATGCGTCCGTAAAATATCCTAAATCGTTCAAACTGGGTGGAGCTTCAATTAGACCCGATGACCATTCGATATTTCTGGATGTTCTTGATGGGGGCATAGCTGTCTGGGTTGTCAACGATAAAAAGATCCAGAAGAATTGGTTCATAAAATTCTCAACTAACGAATCAGAACTTTTGAGCAACCCTTTTCGTGCCGTTCTCGCGAAAAATAAACCTGACGACAGGGTGCTTGAGACAGCCTCCTTACTGTATGAGAAAATACTGTTATCGGTCATGCAAGATGTGCCCAAAGAAAGGCGCCTCACGATAATCAGCGGTGACGCCTTGGCCAAAATGTCCTTGAAGAAACTCGCAACTAAAACAAACCGAACAAACGAAAAGGATGTTTCAAACAGAAGTGACGTGGGCGATCACGATACTTCAAATGTTTTCTTTCTTTCAAATTCCCAGAGCCCCTTAAGCTTTTATGAATCTATCTCTGCATTGGAATTTGCCAGAGACACTCAAAAAAAATAGACTAAAAGTCGTGTTGATAAAAGTCCTTAGATCTCGATAACCAGTGGTTGCCTGTAAGTGCTTTCCACCATTATTTGGTTGAGAGTATTGAGATAGTCGCAGCGGTAAGTAAAATTCTTTATTTTTGGTGAAAGGTCGGTTTGTTTTTAAACATGTCTTTGGCAAGTGCTTTGATTTGTTAGGAAGTCATCTCACATCGTCAAGAATACGCCTTACCGAATTGAGCATTTCATTCATATTATACGGCTTTCTCATAAAACTTCTTGAGCTACTCAGGGATTTCTGTGTGGCTATTTCGTTTTCCGAGTAGCCACTGGCTATGATTACTTTAGCCTCTGGATTAATTCTTAGAATCTCTTTGAAACATTGGCTGCCATCCATTACGGGCATTATTAAGTCGAGAATTACCAGAGAAATATTGTGAAAATCCCTGAGGTAAATATCTAAAGCTTCCAGACCGTTACATGCCGTTATCACCTCGTAGCCAAAACTGCTTAGCAGCTCCTGGCACAACTCTCTTACAGCATCATCATCTTCCACCAGCAATATGGTTTCCGTGCCTCCAAGTATTTCTGTTTCAGCGCTTTTGGCTGTCGGCTCAATCCCGGATTGCATTGCAGGAAAATAAATTTTAAAGGTGGTTCCAAGACCAGGTTTGCTTAAACAGACTATCTCACCCCCATGTTGTTTTACAATCCCGTATACAGTAGCCAGCCCGAGACCAGTTCCCTTACCCATCTCTTTTGTCGTGAAAAACGGTTCGAACTCTCGTGAAAGAGTTGTTGCAGTCATGCCAAC
>JBFXII010000080.1:0-9633 GCA_050176095.1 Desulfomonilaceae bacterium | reverse complement strand
TCTTAGAATAGCTGGCTATCTGCGAAGCCGCTCTGAAGTTTCTGAAGGAATTGACTACGTCTTTGAATTATTTCCGACCTTGGAGAGGTTGAAGACGCGCAAGGCCGGTTTCCTCAGCGGTGGCGAGCAACAAATGCTAACCATTGGCATGGCCCTAATAGTAAAGCCCAAACTGCTTTTACTAGATGAGCCTTTATTAGGCCTTAGCCCCATTATGCAGAAGACCCTTGTCGACGCTATACTCAAGATAAGGAAGGAAGCGGGGCTTACGATTGTGGTTACGGAGCAGTTTGCGCGTCCTATTCTTCCGGTTATTGATCACGGTTATGTTGTAGAGAATGGGATGTTAAGCCTGGATGGTCCAGGACTTGAACTCATGGAAAATCCAGAAGTGAAGGCCGCATATTTCGGGGTTTAGAGGAGACGTAGCCAAACATGTCGGATCTCAAATATAGCAACATTTTTGAAGCCTTTTCTGTTACCGCTTCCAAATACCCTGACAATACCGCTGTGGAATATCTTGGCACAAAGTATTCCTACAAGAAACTACTTGCAATGGTCGAAAGGTTTGCAAGTGGACTCACTCAATTAGGAATAAAGAAGACTGACCGGATAATGATGTACATTCCAAACTCCATTCAACTAGTGTTGTCATGGTTATCCGCTCAGAGGCTCGGCGCCATCATCATTCCCATCACGCCAATTTATACTGTGCCAGACCTTAAATATGTGGCAAATGACACTCAGTCCAAAATCATAATTTGCTCTGACAGAAATTTCGGCTATGTCAAACAGATCATTTCCGAATCTTCTGTAGAAAAAGTAATAGTGACCAATGTTGTGGACATGCTTCCTTTATGGAAGAAAGTGTTCGGGTTTTTGGCCGATAAAGTTCCTAAAGGCAGGATTGAAAAATCAGACATGGTTGCGCCCATGAACGCAGTCATGTCGTTGGGGGAAAAGCCTGCTCCACGACCGGATATCGAAGAAACAGATATTGCAGAAATTATTTATACTGGTGGCACAACTAAACATCCCAAGGGCGTTCCAATTTCACACGGTCTTTTTCTAGAATCTTCAGAGGAACAATTAGGGGTTCGCGACCCTTTATTTTCCAAAGACAAAGACGTTATTATGGGTGGAGCTCCATTGTTTCACATCGCGGGGCAGACGTGTAGCCTGTCTACGGTAGTGATAGGTGGCGGAACCCTAATTCTCCATCCCAAAGTCAATCTTGACGCCATTTTTGACGCAATTCAGAGGAACAGGGCTACCAGTCTCATAGGCGTGCCAGCGCTCTACAGAATGATACTCGATCATGACCGGGCGGACCAATATGACCTGTCGTCTCTTAAATACTGCTTTTCCGCGGCGGACGTGCTTCCACAGGAAATAGGCGCACGCTGGGAGAGAAAATTCAAGAAGCAAATTTATCAGGGATATGGTGCGACCGAAACCTGCGGTGGAGTATGTATGGCACCTACTGACAGAACACTTCCACCGATGACCATGGGCATGCTACTGCCCAGTAAAGAAGTGTTGATTACCGAACTCGACGGTGTTGATCCGTTGCCTTTGGGTGAGCCGGGAGAATTGCTCGTGCATTCCAAGAGAATGGTTAAGGCCTACTTCAATAAACCTGAAGAAACAGCTCAAGCATTTGTCGAGATTAATGGGAAGCTGTTTTATCGAACGGGAGACATAGTTAAATCGGACGCTGAGGGTTATTTCTATTTTGTTGACCGAACAGTGGATGTTATCAAGAGCAAAGGCTACAGAATATCAGCGTCTGAAGTGGAGGCAGTGCTTCAGGAGCATCCGTCGGTTGTTGAGTCTTGCGTGGTGGGGATTCCTGACAAGAAGGTCGGGGAGAGAATCAAAGCTTTCGTGGTTCTCAAAAGCGACGTCAAGGGCATTTCGGGATACGATCTGATAAAATGGTGTAGAAAGAGACTTGTTGACTACAAGGTACCCAATTACATTGAATTCAGGGACATGCTTCCGAAATCTAAGGTCGGGAAATTACTCAGACGGGAAATCAGGAGCGAGGAAAGGAAACGCCTCGAGACCTAACTATATTTCTCTATCAGGATCATAGCCCTCAAGGTTGTGAACAGATTACAATGAAGAATTGCCCGTCGGCAAATTCGGGCTCAATCCTTGAATTTTATTAGCGCCTCGTCTGTTTCAACCGCTTGTCCAGGTTTGATCATGATTTTTTCTATCTCTGCGTCTCTTGGAGCAGCCACCGAACTCTCCATTTTCATGGACTCCATGCGCAGCAATTCCTGCCCTTTTCTTACCATCGTCCCTTCCTCAACAGACACCGCAGTTATAAGACCGGGCATGGGGCAGCGCAAGACGTTTTCCTGCGATGTCTTGACCTCACTCAACATGAAATGAGCTACACTCCACTCCAGAGGCGTGTAAATTTCGGAAGTGCGGACTATTCCTGAGAAAAAGGCTCTTATGTGATTCTCCTGATATTGTAAACGAAACAAATGTGAGACGCCGTCAATTTGGAGTTTTAGTCGTCGACGATAGTATTCGAAATCGGGGGCCACGATTTGGTAAGTTTTCCCTTCAACGCTAATATTCCAGGTCCTTAAATCTTTTGACACCTTTAGGGCAATCTTGAAAACATCCGGGGCTGCCCGCACGACATACTCGATAATAGACTGGTTTATTTCTCCTCCCCCTACAGCAGGAATCATGTGTTTCAAAGAGTGCCGGACCTGATTTCTCCTTGAATGATATATTAGCAAAGCTGCCATCGCCATGTAGTGCAAATTCTCTTTCGATGGAGGGATTTTGCTCTTTCCGTCTTCAAAGTGTTCGTTGATGAAATCCGTGGAAAGGGCTCCGCTGACAAAGGCTGGATGAGCAAGAATTGAATTAGCAAAATCTACATTGGTTATGACACCTTCGGTATGGTACCCATTAAGAGCCTTTATCAAAGTTTTTCTTGCGTCCTCCCTATCCGCTCCCCATGCGGCAACCTTTGCTAATAGCGAATCGTAATGAATAGTTACTGCGCTACCGGCGTCAACACCGCTGTCAACACGAACGTTCCTACCTCGTGGAGCCGCGTAGCGAGTGATCATACCGGTGGTAGGAAGAAAACCACGTGAAGGATCTTCAGCGCATATTCGAGCTTCTATGGACCAGCCATTTATAGATACATCCTCCTGTTTGAGGGCAAGCGGTTCTCCAGCCGCTACACGTATCTGTAACTCCACTAAATCCAGATCGCAAACCATCTCCGTGACAGGATGCTCTACCTGTAGACGTGTATTCATTTCGAGAAAATAGAAATTTTTTTCATTATCGAGTATGAACTCAACGGTTCCGGCTCCTGTATAGCCCGCCGCTCTAGCTAAATCGCAGGCAGTCTGTCCAATTTTTTGACGTAGAGCTTTGTCAAGGGCGACTGAAGGAGTTTCTTCTATGATCTTCTGATATCTGCGTTGGATGGAACATTCTCGTTCACCTAAGTGGATCACATTTCCAAACTTATCGGCCATTATTTGTATTTCGATGTGCCTGGGCCGAACAATGAACTTCTCAACAAAAACTCTATCATCACCAAAGCTTTTTAGCGTCTCTACCTTACAGGCTTCCAGGGCTTCGGGGAGTTCATCTATGTTCATTACTATACGCATTCCACGGCCACCACCGCCAGCAGCTGGCTTGAGCAATACGGGAAAGCCTATTTCATGACATGCGTCTATAGCCTCTTCAAGTGTTTCAATTGGATTCTCCTTGCCTGGAACAACTGGAACTCCAGTATTTTTGGCAAGCGTTTTAGAAGCAGTTTTATCGCCCAGCAAGGCGATGGCCTCGGGAGGTGGGCCGATGAAAACTAAACCCTCTTCTTCGGCCATTCTAGCGAAGTTAGCGTTTTCCGACAGGAAGCCATATCCTGGATGCACCGCCTGGCAACCGTGAGCAAAAGCCGCGCGAATAATTTTTTCAGGATTAAGAAAAGAGTCTTGAGCTCTAGCTGGGCCAATCAAACAGGATGAGTCCGCAGCCTTGACATAAGGCGCCCTAAAATCCACCTCGGAACACACCACTGCTGATTTTATGCCCAACCTATTACAGGTCTTGATGATTCGAACAGCGATCTCGCCTCTGTTGGCAATCAAAATTTTTTCGAACACTTCATATCCTCACAGTGGAATATTCCCATGCTTGCGCTTGGGCTGTACGGTTTGCTTTCCTTCCAAAACCTGCAGGCTGCGTATCAGCCTTCCTCTAGTATCTCTTGGAAAAATGACGTCATCGATGTAACCCCGTTTGGCTGCCAGGAACGGGTTCGCGAACGTTTTTCTGTATACGGTCTCTTTTTCGAGGAGCGCCGCGGTCGGGTCAACAGCATGCTGAATGTCCTTCCGATATATAACCTCAGCTGCGCCTCGAGGCCCTAACACAGCTATTTCGGCTGTAGGCCAAGCGTAGTTTATGTCGGCGCCTATATGTTTGGAATTCATAACAATGTAAGCTCCCCCATAGGCCTTTCTAATGACAACAGTGATGCGTGGCACAGTAGCTTCAATAAAAGCATAAAGCAGCTTTGCTCCATGCCTTATGATTCCGCCATGTTCCTGCTCCGGGCCTGGCATGAATCCAGGCACATCCACAAAGCAGATCAAAGGAATGTTGAACGCATCGCAAAACCTGACAAATCTAGCGCCTTTGGCGGAGGCGTTGCTATCCAGCACCCCTGCAAGAACTGCAGGCTGATTTGCTATTAAACCTATTGTTTTCCCACCAAGTCGTCCAAAACCAACAATTATATTTCGTGCAAAGCGTTCATGGACTTCAAAGAACTCCGCTCCATCTAATACACTGTTTATGAGAACTTTCATGTCGTAGGGCTGATTTGGACTAGCCGGGACGAGATAATCCAATACAGGATCCTTTCGGTCTATAGGATCTCGTCAGTCGAGGATAGGAGGTTGTTGATTGTTATTAGATGGCAAGTAGTTTATTAGTCGTCGAACTTCTCTGAGGCAAAGAATATCATTGGGCAGCACAAAATGGGCTACGCCGCTCCTAGAGCTGTGGACTCCGGCGCCGCCCAATTCGTCGAAGCTGATGTCCTGATGAATGACTGTCTTAACCACATTGGGACCGGTCACGAACATGTACGATGAATTTTCCACCATGAATGTGAAATCAGTCATTGCCGGACTGTAAACTGCTCCACCGGCGCATGGTCCCATGATGCAGGAAATTTGAGGAATGACTCCGCTTGCCATAACGTTTCGATTGAATATCTCACCGTAAGCCGCCAGCGCATCAACTCCTTCTTGAATTCTCGCTCCACCAGAATCGTTAAGCCCAATAAAGGGAGCCCCGACTCTAACGGCATGATCCATCACTTTGCTTATCTTTTCGGAATGCGCCTCTCCCAAGGAACCACCAATGACAGTAAAATCCTGGCTGAATATAAAAACTTCCCGTCCGTCTATTGTCCCATGACCCGTAATTACACCGTCGCTAAGGTGCTCCTTTTCTCCCTGTAAATGTCCACCACGTCCAGCCTTTAGAACGTCAAATTCCTCGAAAGAGCCCTCATCGAGCAGCAGGTCTACCCGTTCACGGGCGGTAAGCTTACCCCTGGAATGCTGTTCATCAATCTTTTTCTGACCACCGCCAGCTCTTGCTTCATCTCGCATCCGCTTGAGACTGGCCAGATTGTCCTGAATAGCCCAATCTGGTCCCCTGTTGTTTCTACAATCCGCTATATCTGTCTCAACCGGGACATCTTCAAATTCCTGAGGCGCTTTGTCCATCTGCTTCTCCTATCCATGACGCTAACTTTAAAGTTTCTCAAATTTATCTAAAGCTAGTCAATAACAAAAAAACAAATTAACATGTTGACCTCACTTAACTAAGTATCAAAAACAATAAACATTGACACCGCTGTGCACGTCCTGTATTTTCCCAAAATATTCATGTTTTTACCCACGTTAGAATTGTATTTCAATTAAGTATTCCAGACATTGCTCACATAGAGACTTAACTCCACCGTCAGTTTCTGACTGATTGTGAAGGTGGCGTATTCATTCTCATATAGTGTGATTTGAACGGCTAGTTTAAGAAACTATTATCAAGCTTGACAGAATTCGAGTAACTTTTGAGGAGGAGTCAGATGGGCAATTTCGAGACGGATGACATCCATGCAAACTTAGGTCGGAGGACTTTTCTCAAAGCCTCCGCAATAATGGGAGGAGCGCTCGTTCTTGGCGGGGTTCCACTATCGTATGCTCAGTCAACCAAGCGGATTTCGATAGCTACCGGTGGAATGGGTGGCGTGTATTTTCCTTTGGGTGGCGCAATAGCGGCTACTATAACAAAACATATTCCAAATGTTGAAGCTGCCGCAGAGGTTACTGCAGCATCTGTAGACAATTGTAAGCTCGTGGGAGCCAAGAAGGCTGACTTGGGGATAGTCATGGGGGACACAGCCTATGACGCATACGCTGGTCAAGCGATGTTCAAGAAAAAACTGCCCATAAGAAATCTTGCAGTCCTTTATTCGAATGTCATGCACTTAGTGGCAAGCCAATCCAAGGGCATCAAATCAGTGGAAGATCTGAAAGGCAAGACCATCTCGACCGGGGCGCCTGGGAGTGGAGTTGAGGTCATGGCACTTCGCATTCTGGAGGCGCACGGAATTAATCCGGATAAGGATATCAAGAGAGATAGACTCGGGGCTTCTGAATCCGCCGGGGCCCTCAAGGATGGAAAGATTGAAGCGTTTTTCTGGTGTGGGGGTGTTCCGACGGCTTCTGTGCTCGACCTAGCCGCAGCTCCAGGCATGAAGCTCGATTTTATTCCCAGCAAAGACTCTATTGAAAAAATGACTGCCAAATACGGGCCTGTGTATTTCCCGAAGGTTATTCCGAAGACGGCATATTCTGGCATGGTTGCTGATGTTCCTGTGGCGGCTGTAGGAAATATTCTAATTTCCAATGAGGAAATGGAAGACAAGCTCGTTCAGGAAATCTTGGCGGCCATGTTTGATCACAAGGCTGAGTTAGTTGCTGTTCATAAGCAAGCTGAAGATCTTGATCTGAAAGAAGCGGTAGTGGGCTCGCCGATTCCGTTTCATAAGGGAGCAGTGGAATTCTACAAATCCCGGGGTCTGAAAGTGGAATGACGTTCCGTAATAATTGGTTTCTCTGTTCCAAGAGGCGGATACTTTGTCTGATTTTTGTCTCGGGTCTTTTTGTCATAGTATCGGGATTCACCGTATTCGACGTTCTGGATATCAGCAGTGGGAGTAGGCTCATTCTTGTAAGAGATGGCGATACGTTTGATCACGAATATACCCACTCGATGTATCAGGCTCCGATAACAGAGAGATTTGTTGTTACAGGGGGGCTTCTAAAGTTGATCAAGGTGGACAGTCCAAGTGTGGCTGTGCTGGAATATTTCGGTCTGAATGGTCCGGAAGTCGGTCACATGAACCTATTGTTCGACTCGTTTACTACCCCTTCTGCAAGCATAGGCTCACATAGATTTAAAATCAGGGGCCAGGACTTTAATCCTCCTACGGGTGAAGGCCTTGAGGGTAAGATCCGTGTTAAGTTGCGTAAGGCAAGTATTATCGAGTTCTTAATCAGTCTTTTTTGAGGTTGCTAATGTCTAATCAGGAGTCAGGGTGGAATAAATACGAACAGTTGAAAAAGGTCGAAGAGGTTATCCAGCAGGAAGAAGGTATAACCCGAGATCCTAATTATGTGTGGACTTTAATTATCACGATAATAGCGGTGGCAAACTCGCTTTTCGCTATGTATGTGGCCGTAGGAACTATGACCACACAGATCCTGCGCGCAATTCATGTCGCTGTAATTCTCACTCTGATATTCTTGCACTTTCCTGCTTCAAAAAGACACAAAACCAATGTCAGTATTCTGGATATCTTGCTGATAATTCTGGCTCTATCTTGCATAGGCCACATGCTTGTCGACTTTGAAGAATTTATTTATCGCGCGGTAACACCTGATTTATGGGATCAAGTGTTTGGAGTGGTTTTAATCCTACTGATACTCGAAGCCACTCGTCGAACCACCGGCTTGATCATGCCCATAACGGTGATCCTTTTTCTTGTCTATGCCTATGTTGGACCTGTGCTCCCGGCTCCCTGGACACATCGTGGTTATGATGTAGAGAGAATAGTCGGTCACATGTATATGACTCTGGAAGGAATCTTTGGAATACCTATAGATGTTTCATCAACGTTCATCATTATGTTCACCATATTTGGGGCTTTTCTGAGGGTTTCGGGAGCTGGCGAATTTTATGTCAGGTTTGCGTTTACCGCAATGGGTAGAAAGCCCACGGGAGCAGGCCGAACCGTTGTGATGTCATCATTTTTCCTGGCAGGAGGATCAGGGAGCGGCGTAGCCGATACAGTCACTGTAGGTTCAGTAGCCTATCCGATGTTAAAAAAAGCCGGATATGACAAGGAAAATGCGGGTGGATTGTTGGCTGCCGGCGGGTTAGGGGCTGTTTTGACCCCACCGGTCATGGGAGCAGCGGCATTTCTAATAGCCGAGTTTCTCAGAATGACCTATCTGGACGTCATAACCATGGCCGTCGTTCCTGCAAGCCTCTATTACTGGAGTCTGCTTCTCATGGTTGAATTCGACGCCAGAAAATTTGGCATGACTATGGTGGAAAGCGACAGCTCAGAAAGCCTGAGGAGCTTGACGCTTTCTTACGGGTATCTCTTCTTCCCGGTCCTCACTATAGTTGCGTTCCTCGTCTCAGGCTACACTCCTCAAATGGCTGTGTTTTTTGCTGTAGCTGTATGCATAACCTGCTGTTTCATTCGCAAGGAAACCTGGTTCACCCCCCGGAAGCTTGTGGAAGCTCTCAAGGGTGGCACCATAGCAGTGCTGAACGTCGCCGCAGTCTGCGCTTGCGCCGGTATCATAGTTGGTGTGGTCAGCCTTACCGGTTTAGGGCTCAAGCTATCGACAATAATAATTACTTATGCAGGCCATAACCTTCTATTGACTACAATTTACACAGCGGTTCTTTTGTGGATAATCGGATTGGCGGTTCCCATTACCGCTACCTATATTATAGCTGCTGTTATTGCAGCCCCTGCTCTGACAAAACTTGGCGTTCCTGACTTTGCAGCCCACATGTTCATTTTCTATTACGCAGTGCTTTCAGAGGTTTCGCCTCCCACCGCGCTTTCACCGTTTGCTGCAGCGGCTTTAACGGGAGGAGACCCTTACAAGACGACCATGATGGCGTGGAAATACACAGCGGTGGCTTTCATAGTGCCGTTCATGTTTATCCTGGATCCATCGGGATATGCGCTTCTGCTCAAGGGAGAAGGTTTTGTGCAAACCTTGTGGATCATAGGCACATCGTTCCTTGGGGTTTTTGCTTTTGCTTCAGCTGCCTCGGGCTGGCTGGTAAGGAAGTCGGTATGGTGGGAGCGAGCCATACTATCATTGGGTGGAATTTGTCTCGTCCATCCGGGAGTATGGACTGATTTCATAGGTATGGGCTTGTTACTAACAGTTTTTCTGTTGCAGAAGGTGAGTCAAAAAAAACTTCCTTCAGTTCATGAAGTCCCTTGAATCTGAGTTTTTGTGAAAA
>JBFXII010000079.1:0-9643 GCA_050176095.1 Desulfomonilaceae bacterium | reverse complement strand
GTGAGTTCCTTACCCCAGACGCGCTGACCCTAGGCTTCGCCAGGAGGTGTGCTCCCTACAAGAGGGCTGCTCTGATCCTATCAGATCCCGAACGTTTGCTTAGGCTTATGTCCGATACACGTCGACCAGTGCAGTTTATTTTTGCCGGGAAAGCCCACCCACGTGACTTGATGGGTAAGGAAATCATCAAGAAGGTCGTACACTTGTCCAGGCAGGAAGGATTCAGACGTAATCTTGTATTTATTGAAGATTACGACATCAATGTGGCTCGATATCTTATCCAGGGATGCGATGTGTGGCTTAACAATCCGCGTCGGCTCCGAGAGGCCTGCGGGACATCTGGAATGAAAGCAGCCGCCAATGGTGTGCTCAATATGAGTATATTGGATGGATGGTGGCCTGAGGCTTATGATGGAACAAATGGCTGGGCTATTGGGGAGGAAGAAGACTATGTTGATCCAGATTACCAGGATCAACTTGAGGCGCAGGAGGTCTATGAATTACTCGAACAAAAAGTAGTGCCGACTTTTTTTGATCGTGGTCCGGATGGCCTACCCCATAGTTGGATCGAAATGATGAAAAACAGTATGGCAAAAGTATCAGGATATTTTAATTCACACCGTATGATAGAACAATATATGGAGGAATATTACGTCCAGGCCGGGCTTGCTCATCAAATCCTCGGTGAAAACAGACAGGCCAGGGCAATAGAGCTGAGAGACTGGAAACAGAGGATGAGATCGTTATGGAAAGGCATCAGGGTGGTAGATGTCAGCTTGCCTCACGGAGATAGGGTCTCTTTGGGTGAAACTATTGAAGTTCAAGCGCAAATCGATCTGGGGCAGATAAGAAATGAAGAAGTTGTGGTTGACCTTTGTTACGGAGTGGTTGGGACTGGAAACCTGTCCGATACCATGCTGACACGCAACATCATAGCCATGGTAAACGATGGATTGGAGTCTGATGGGTTCTGGCGTTTCAAGGCCAATGTGTCTTGTGACGAAACCGGAATATACGCTTATAAAGTCAGGGTAACTCCATTTCATCCGTATCTGTTTAATCCACTCTCCATGGGTCTTGTGACGTGGGGATAATCCTCGCAAACCATCAACGAGGTCTGAGGCAATGACTATTCCTAAGAGAATTTTGGGTAAAACTGGAGAAGAGGTGACTATCCTCGGTCTTGGTGGTGAAGGCATTCTTCGGACATTTGACCATGATAAGGATGCCTACCGATTAGTGAATAGAGCTATTGACTTGGGAATCAATTATTTCGAATCAGCCCGCGCGTACTCTGGAAGTGAATATTATTATGGCATTTCTTTGCCCCACCGACGCAATGACATCTTCCTGACTAGTAAATCTCACGCACGCGACAAGCAAGGTGCTTTGGCTCATCTGGTAGAAACCCTGAAGAACATGAACACGGATCATTTGGACCTATGGCAGGTTCATGATGTTCGCACGATTCAGGACGTAGACATGATTTTTGGGCCGGGTGGAGCGATAGAAGCATTTGTTTGGGCCAGACAAAACGGATTGACACGCTTCATAGGAGTTACTGGACATCACGATCCCGAGATTTTGAAAAAATGTATTTCCATTTTTGATTTCGATACAGCGTTAATTCCTGTAAATCCCGCTGAGCCATGTCACAACAGTTTCATGGATGCTGTTCTTCCAGATGCGCTGAACAGGAACATGGGAGTGATAGGAATGAAAGTCTATTTCAGAGGATTAGCTCAAAAAATACCATGGTTTAACTCTATGGACCCGTTTTTCAGGTATTCCTTGTCACAACCCATATCTACCGCAGTGATAGGTTGCGATAGCATCAAGCATCTCGAAAACAATGTGGAGATAGCGTCTAAGTTCACTCCTATGACCGATGAGGAAATGAGGTCTCTCGTGGAAGCAGTTGGACCTTTTGCAAGGAATTTGATGTATTACAAGCCGTGACGGGATCGTTATGAAAACTTCAAGAAAGTGTATTTCTGACAACCACCTTATTTTTAATTAAAAGCAAACAAGCTTGGACATTTTTAGGAGATCTAACGTGCCTTCATTGGATGGACTTAAAGTTATTGATTTGAGCCGATTGCTGCCTGGTCCTTTTTGCACTTCTATTCTAGCGGATCATGGCGCTGAGGTCATAGTTGTGGAAGGACCACGTTTCAGGGAAAGTGATGTGTTGGGAATTGTCCCGATGACACGGCGAAACAAGAAACATGTATCGATAGACCTGTCGATGGATTCAGGTAGAGAAGTGTTCAAGAGTTTGGTGAGAGATGCCGATGTGATGATTGAGGGTTTTCGTCCCGGCGTCGCTAGGAAACTCGGTGTAGGATATGATGACATCAGACTGATAAACTCCCAAATAGTTTACTGTTCCCTTACGGGTTATGGACAAAATGGGCCATTAGCGGACAAAGCCGGTCATGACATGAATTACATGGGCGCTTCCGGTCTGTTGGATCTAGTTCGAGACGTCAACGGGTTTCCAATCACACCTAATTTTCAGATGGCTGATTTGTCCGGAAGTCTTTTTGCCGCAATTGGTATACTCTCCGCTCTGATTTCCCGACAAAAAACCGGCAAAGGTCAGTATGTAGACGCATCTATGACGGATGGCCTTGTATCACTGTTGGCTGTTCCACTGTCGTTCGCATTCTCAGGTAATAATCTTCCCGGAAGAATATCTAATGATTCTACAAACTGGTATCCATGCTATCGCATATACAAAACAAAAGATGATCGGCATCTAACTGTTGGGCCTTTGGAGCCACATCTGTGGACAAGCTTGGTTCAAAAGCTCGGACGCCCCGATTTGGCCCCAAAACAATATGATCCCGAAAGTAGCGAAGAAAGCGCCCTTGAATTGCAAGACATCTTTAGTAAAAAAACATTGAAAGAATGGCTCGATTTTCTGGATGATCCAAATGATTGTGTTGCCCCCGTGAATTATGTTTCAGAACTCCCTCATTACGATCATTTCATTGAGAGGCGGACGATCAGAAGAAACAGCCAGGGAATTTACGAGCCGGGTATTGTCCCGAAGCTGTCAGAAACTCCGGGGATTATACGGTTGGAAGCCTATGAATTTGGTCAACACACCAGAGAAGTTCTCCGGTCCTTAGGCTATGAGCAGAACAAAATTGACGAGCTGAATTCTACCGGCGCCATTTGGGCGCCTGAAACTAGCTGATACCTCAAATAGTTATTGGTCCTGCAAATTTTTTGCAGTTTCGGTAAATGCTCCTTTTAGTATCTTACCTCCACTAAAGATAACCCAGTCAAAAATGTCGGACTCCTGCAACTCAACAGGACATCCCATGTAGAGATCAGTCCTCATGATCGGGGCGTTCTCCAAGCGGCCACTAATACGATCATTCTCCCACTCCGCCAATGATACCCACATCCATTCGAACTTCCCTTCAGACGCAGGGAAACCAACCTTAACCGCATGAACATGAGATTCGTCACAGGCGTAATTTGTAAAACTATTTCTGAAATCGTCGAGTGTTTCCTTTGCCTTCATATGCGCTTCAACAATCCGCCCTCGGGCTTCATCGTATGGAGAGCAATTATTGCCCCAACGAGCCTTGCTGATGGTGGAACGATTACCTGAAATCCAAAATGAATCCGCATCAGGAATAACTCCTGATTCAACAATCTTTAGTGATTCTAAAAGGCCCTGTCCCCCACAAATGTCCGATCCGCGAGCGTAAGGTTTCAAGAGAAAAACACCATCTGGAAAATGCCCTTCCTCATCTGCTCGCCTGAATTCGTAACCAACAATAATAGCGCCTTCCAATGTTGAAAATTCACCGTTTGTATTTCTATTGATACCACTGCCAGTGATAAGCTCAACGGCCGCCAGCTCTAACAGGCGCCTACCCTGTTTATTGTAACTGGCTGGAATACCCTCTATCTCGAGATCAGGAAACCCAAATTTGAGCATCCCATGAGTGTGCATCCAAATTACCCCGTTCTCATCAAGCATATCCAGATGCAAGTGATCTATCAGTACATCCCTCAACGGCTTTTTAGTAAATTCGATCCAGGAATCCACACCCCAAAGCGTGTGTGAAATGGCGTCTTGCACCAGTCCTCGAGTTAAGTTGCGCAAACCTTCAACAAAACCCACTATGAACTTAAGACTCTCGCTGCTCCACGATGAAGAAGGGGTCAATTCCATACGGACTATCATCTGGGAACTCTTAAGAACCTCAAGGTCATCATCGGTGAAATTACGAGCATTGAGTTTGATGAGTTCTTCCGGATAATTAAAAAGCTCTTGCGCTTCCGATCGCAAAATGTACTCAATATTGAGATCATTAGAAGCTATAAGTGATTCGAGCAGTTTGAAGGCGCGAGCTCTGGCCGGCATGGACGAAATAACCGTTCCGAAACTGCGTTTAACATCGTCCCATTTCGGTATTTCAGACTCAGGGCTGTATATCCAGTATTCCACCTTGGGCGCTACGCTTAAATTGGCTCCAGTATTAGGCTGGCTATCTAGGAATCCCGAATTCGCAAGTGATTCTTCAGATGTTCCTAAAGATCGCGATGCGGAGTCCATCCCAGCGCTAAAGAGATTCTTAGCTCTCTCGGCCAAAGACTTGATGCTCTCTTTTCCCGAACTTCCGAAGAAGCGTCTTATATTGACTTTCTCTTTAAGTTTCGCCCCCAAATTGGCTCCAGCGATCTTCGTCATCTGTCTCTTCAACTGCTTGGCGGCAGCCGAGGTGGTGTCAATTATCGGATAGGCCTGCAACAAATCGTTAGCGGCGTCAGTCTCGTCCAGATTAAGCAGCGCAAAGGCTGTACGCGCTATGTCATCACTGGACGCCTCTCCGTTTTCAATGAGCTGAAAACCTATTGATTGCGCCTCTTCGAATTTTTCCAAACCTATGAATGTTTCCAGAAAGAGCTTATCAATTTCAACATCATGGAGATCCTGCTGGTTGGCATGAGTCAAAAACTCTTCAGCCTTTTTGAAATCTCCAAGTTTGGTGTATCCTACACCTAAAGCCTTATAGCTCGACTCAAAGGGACCATATCGACGCACCAGTGATTCCAACGCGTGGGCTACCTCTTTGGCAATCAACCCTCCATTGAGAATTCTACTGGAAAAGGCTGACATTTTATGACGAGCTTCATCGGGAACATGATCAGGATTACATGGCTCCCATTGCTTGGGAACACGTGCGCTGCAATGGGGACAGTTGAGAAAATCATCCGATATAGATAAAAACCTCTCTTCAGAGAGGCTTTGGAGGTAACCACATTCAGGGCATCTGACCTGGACCATTACCAGCTCCTCATCAGCGCTTTTATTCCATTAGATACGACATATTGACTCTAATGGCGACAAACAACTTTCATATATCTGTTTAAATGTCAAGAAAAACTGTAATTAATAGCCAGGCAAATCAAACAAGACTCAGAGGAAATACATCAAGATGTGCGGAATAGCTGGAATCGTAGATTTTGAAAACGCCGAATCATTTGATGCTGTTGAGACTATGACAAGCAGGTTGATCCATCGTGGTCCTGACATGGGCGCCACTCGTTTTTTCCAGAATTGCGCCCTGGGCCATAGGAGGCTGTCAATACTCGATTTATCTGATTCGGCTATACAACCAATGATGTCAGCGGATGGTCAGACGGCCATTGTATTCAATGGAGAAATATATAATTTCAAGTCTCTTAGGGGCAGGCTTGAAAGCAAGGGGTATAAGTTTAAGACGTCATCGGACACCGAGGTAGCGCTTTATGCGTTTGAGGAGTTTGGTGAGGAGATGATTGAAATGCTCAACGGCATGTTTAGCTTAGCAATATGGAACAACCCTAGTCAAAGCTTGCTGTTGGCTCGCGATCGCCTGGGCAAGAAGCCGCTCTATTACTGCAGTTCGGACACGCGTTTGAGTTTTGCCTCTGAACTCTATTCTTTGATAGCCGACCCTTCAGTTCCGAGGGATGTTAACAGTCAAGCTTTGTTTGAATATTTCATGTACGATTTCATTCCAGCTCCCCATAGCGTTTTTAGATACGTTGTGAAGCTTCCTGCCGCCCATAAGGCTGTTTTCTCTAGATCCGGACTGCGGGTGGAGCCTTATTGGAGGGTTCCAGAACCAGAGGACTCCATTGATTATGACAAGAAGGTGGAAGAGCTTCGGGAATTGATCCGTGACGCTACACAACTGCGCATGGTTTCCGATGTTCCACTCGGAGCTTTTCTTAGTGGTGGTTTGGATTCTTCTCTTGTTACAGCGCTGATGAAATCTGACAAGAATCAGCAGGTCAAGACATTTAGCATATCATTTCCCAGGACCAGTCACGACGAGTCGAAATGGTCCAGGCTTGCCGCCAAATCATTTAATACCGATCATACTGAGAGCGCTGTTACCTACAACATTGAAGAGATATTCCCAAAATTAGCCTATCATTTCGGCGAACCCTTTGGGGATTCATCAGCGCTACCAACATGGATGTTGAGCCAGAAGACCAGGGAGAAGGTTACAGTTGCCTTATCAGGCGATGGCGGAGATGAACTTTTTGGAGGTTATGAAAGGTATTTGGCTCGAAAGATCCAAACCGTTTACGAAACTTGTCCTAAATCCATAAGGCGGCTAGTCGTCGAACCTCTTGTGAGAAGAGCTCCTGAGACAACCAACTATTACGGAACTAGCTTGATGAAAAAACTCAAATTGTTCGTCAAGGCCTCTGAAAGAATGAGAAGCGAGCCTCTTGCGCTAATTCCCAGGACTTTCTCCAAGGAGGAAGTCCGTGAACTCACTGGTTTTGATTACGATCTTGAGGCTGATCCAGTAATTGAGACAGCCCGCGCCTACCTAAATCTGGGACCTGTTCAGTCAATGATGTTCACGGATTTGGGGACTTATTTAGCAGAAGATATTCTCACCAAGGTTGATCGAATGAGCATGGCGCATTCGCTAGAGGTGAGATCGCCATTGCTCGATCATCGAGTTGTCGAGATGGCTTGTAGACTTCCTCTGAGTTACAAGATTTCTGGAATGACAGGCAAGAGAATACTCAAAGATGTCGCCAGCGGTTTGGTTCCCAACAGCATAATAAAAAGATCAAAATATGGTTTTCAAGTCCCGTTAGGTGAATGGTTCCGCAAAGACTTGCGCCAATGGGCAGGCCGAAAACTTTTCGAGAAACGGCACAGCAGACTTAATAATGATTTTATCAAACAGATATGGACACAGCATCTCCTGGGTAAGCAGGACAACACTTTTAAGATATGGCTTTTATTAGTTTATATGGACTGGGAATCATCGATCTTGTTCGGTTCTTGAAAACGAATTGTTCTTTGTCGTAATGTTCTCGAATTACTTGTGTTCGAGACCCAAACCACAATGTTCAGCTGGTTTGTGGTTTCCTGTTGGATGTTTTGGCCTTGGATCGTTTGACTTAATTTTGGTATTGATTTATAGGGAGCGAGGTCCTGAGCTGAGGACCGGAGGTCTGAATGGATTCCAACAAAGAAAATCCGCCAGTTAAAAAAGGCAAGTCCCGTATTTTTTATGCTGTAATGTCCCTGATACTTCCGGGCTTGGGGCAGATGGCGCGTGGCAGGATCTTCGCCGGACTATTGTTCTTGCTGGTCGCAATTGTCTACATCACACCTCTTTTCGTCACGAAGAATGATCAGTATGATGTCCAGACACCAGCATTACTGGTAGCAGTAGGTGTGTGGATATGTTCTGCCCTAGATGCCTTTCTAGCCAAGAGTTCGTTTCTAATTATGGCAATGTTGGTTTCATTGTTGTGTTTTGGATTAGGTTTCTTCGGATCCTATTTCATTCTGCCGTATTTGGACATCTAAACAGCAGATTCGAAACCAACAAGATGCTTTCTCAAATTTTTTTTGGGGACGATAATTTTAAAGCGTAAGAATTGAGAATGTCAAAACTCCTTGAAATTTCAGGATTAAAAACTGTTTTTGAGTCAGATCAGGGTGTAGCTGCCGCAGTCGATGGCCTAAATCTATCCATGAAAAAAGGCGAAATCCTAGGGCTCGTCGGGGAATCCGGCTGTGGTAAGAGTGTGACAGCTTTATCAATAATGAGGCTGATTCAGAGTCCGCCGGGTAGAATAGTTTCAGGCAAGGTGCTCTTCCATGGTGTGGATCTTCTAGAGTTGCCTGAGAGCGACATGAGATCCGTGCGGGGAAATGATGTTTCGATGATATTTCAGGAGCCCATGACTTCGCTCAATCCGGTTTTTCGTGTTGAGGACCAAATTGGCGAAGTATTTTGTGTTCATAAGGGCATGACCAAGGAGCAATCCAGAGAAGCGGCTCTTGAGATGCTCAAGAAAGTGGGTATTCCTGCTCCTGAAGAGAGGGCACGAAACTATCCTCACCAGTTAAGTGGAGGCATGCGTCAACGAGTCATGATCGCCATGGCATTAGCCTGCGATCCAGAACTGATGCTTGCCGATGAGCCTACAACAGCGTTGGATGTCACGATTCAGGCCCAAATACTTGATCTGATGAATGATATCCGTCGGAGACTTGGAACAGGTATTATTCTGATAACGCATGATCTTGGGGTTGTAGCTCAGACAGCCGACCGCGTGGCTGTAATGTATGCCGGATTAATAGTGGAAGAAGCGCCTGTCTGGGAACTTTTTGAAGAACCGCTTCACCCCTATACAATCGGCCTGCTAAAATCTCTCCCTCATACCAATTTGAATGATAGCGGATCATCGAGGCATAGACTGCACGTGATACCTGGAAAAGTCCCGGACCTCAGAAGGCTTCCCAAAGGGTGCAGATTTCAGGATAGATGCCCTGAATTTGATTCAATATGTCTTACAGACCCGGAATTGGAAACCAAAAGGCCGAACAGGCTTGTGCGTTGTTGGAAAAGATGACTATACTTTCATAAATGTGTTTTAGTGAACTGGAGGAATTATATATGGGCAACAACGGAAATGACAGCATTTTTAGAATTTCCGAGACTAGCAGCTATGTAAAGCTTCGTTATCGGGTTAGGGTTGAGAATGGGCCAATCCTAAAAGGAGCTGATGATCTAGAGGTCATGGATTTTGTAACGGGGTTTAGACAGGTCATTCCCGGGCTCGAAAAACGATTGTTAGGACATGTTGTAGGAGAAAATTTATCCTTTACCGTCCCAGCGGATGAAGCTTTTGGACAGCGTCGTGACGACTTTGTGGTCATAAAAGACAAAAAAGATTTTCATTTCCCAGAAGGCTATAAGCCGTATCCTGGAATGGAAATTTCAATCGTCACCAACATGGATGAAGGGCCTGACACCGTAATAATAAAGGAAGTCAGGGAAAACGATATTGTCATAGATTTTAACCATCCTTTGGCGGGGTTTCCTTTGAAGTACGACCTGGAAATTATTGAGGCGCGTCCATCAAAGGCATCAGATGTTTGCTCAGAATGGGTGTCTGAAAAAAGTGAAGGATGCTCAAGTTGCTCTCCCAATGAGATTATTTTGGGGCAAGACTGCGGTGAAAACCGTGATAAATAGCCTATCGTGGCGTATTAATTAGAGCGTTAGTAATTTCCAAAATCGATTGTTCTTATTCCAAATTGTTGATTTCTCATGTTTACTCAATTGTTGCCACAAGGAAGTTA
>JBFXII010000078.1:0-9699 GCA_050176095.1 Desulfomonilaceae bacterium | reverse complement strand
TCTTTCATCATTTCTTTGGCTTCTTTTGCTTCCGCGCCTGTTTTGTATTCACCGTAGACTATTTCGCCGTTCTTGACATAAGAATCAGTGATAATCAGGGGGTTGCGGATGAACTTGTCGCCCTGTTTGAGCACCGGCACTGCTTTTGAGATGAGGTTTTTGGCTTTCATCTTGTAAGCGCTCCACATCTCGCAACTGATGCAGTTCCACATGGCGTCTTCCATTGAGAGGAACCAGGGGAGGAAGTCTGTTGATCCACCGTCCGGGCTCGATCCATGACGGGCGCCGGCCTGACCGAAAATAGCCAGGTCACTGGATATTGCAAGGTCACACGCCATACCGATTTCCTGACCACCGGCTACGCGCATTCCATTGACTCGGCAGATGACAGGCTTCTTGCAGTCCAGGATTGAGTCGACCATTCCATTGAAAAGGTCCATGTATTCGCCATATTCGTGTGGCCTCTGGCTGTAATATTCGGCGTATTCCTTCGTATTTCCGCCTGTGCAGAACGCCTTGTCACCGGTTCCCGTGAAAATTGCCGCTACGACGGAGCGATCGGCGCTAGCTGCTGAAAATCCCGCTATTACACCCTTAACCATTTCGGTGGTGTAGGAGTTATACTGCTTTGGGTTGTTGAGCCTGATCCATGCGACATACAGGCCGGGGATTTCTTTTCCGTCCGGGCTAGTCAAAGGCTTTTTTTCGTAAACGGTGCATGGGGCGTCTGTTCCCCAATGCTCTGATCCTATAAGAATGTGATCCTTGGAACCGTTATCCCTGGGTACCCACTCAAGCGTCATTTCGACCTCCTAATTTTGATCTGTCACATTAAACTTTAAGCCTAATGATCTAATCTTAATGAGTGATTTTGAACAAATTGCCGACCAATACTATTTCACCGGCTCAAACGCGTAGAAAACTCGTGGTATTTCAACCACCTCCCTACCCACTTCTTGCGGCACCGGATCTACATCGAAGACCGCCAGTCTGACCTGATCGCCTGACTTTAGTTCTCCAGCGTTGCAATTAATTATACGAACGAAAAAAGTCTTCTTGCCCTGCAAATCCACCAGCGCGTGGATCAATGGAGGCTTCCCGAAGCCCAGGGGAACACCCACCATTTCTTCGGTCACATCTATGACTGTCCCGACCGTCGGCCAATCAATCCATTCCATGTCGACCGAATAACATTCCGGGCACATGACTCGTGGAGGAAATGACTCAGCCCCGCAACCCTTGCACTTGGTGGTAGTAAACCGGCCTTCCCTGAGGTGATGATAAAAAGGAGTCATCTGGTTAAATTCCTTGGACTGCTGCGGAAACAGGTCCATGGTCGCCATATATTTGCCTTCTAGTATCGATATGCCTGGAGTGCTCATCTGACCTCCTTGCCATAAATCAGAACCGTATGAGCCGATATGAAACCACTGAGGTTATGCGTCAGCCCAAACGTAGCATTGGGAACCTGTTGGATTGCGTCGCCACGAAGCTGTTTCATGACTTCGATACCCTGCCTGATTCCCGTTCCGCCAAAAGGATGTCCACATCCAAGCAGACCACCATCGGTGTTGGTAGGAATTTTCCCACCAAAATCATTCTGCCCGTCGCCTACGAATACGCCGCCCTCACCTTTCTTGCAGAAGCCGAGGTCTTCCATTTCTATGATTTCGGAAATGGTGAAACAGTCATGAGTCATAGCCACGTCGATTTCGTCGGGGCTGACTTTTGATTTGGCGTAGGCTTGAGCCCCTGCTATCTTGAGAGCTTCCCAGGTCGTCCAATTCGGCATGTTTGCCGACATGTTGTTAACGGAGGCCTGGCCTGTTCCCATAACATAAATCAGCGGTTTGTTGGTCATTTCCTTGGCTTTTTCTTCAACGGCCAGGACCACCGCCGCCGCTCCGTCCGTTATAGGACAGCAATCATAGAGAGTCAGAGGCGGGACGATCATTCTGCCGCTCATGACTTCTTCCATGGTTACGGGATTTTGGAATTGAGCTTTCGGATTGAGCGCGGAATTTCTCCGGTTCTTCACCGTTACAGTAGCCAGATGTTCTTTCTTGGTGCCATACTGTTTCATGTGCTGCTTGGCGACCATTGCAAACACGGGAGGTGGCAGGCCCAAACCCTGACTACTATCCCAGTCATGATCCACACTGGCTAGTTCACTGTAGAAGACTTCCCATTTCTGAGGCGTGTAAAGCTTCTCCCCACCAGCCACCATAACAATATCCGCCTGGCCGGATTTGATCATCGCATAGGCCAGTATTATGGCCGAACTGCCACTGGCGCATAGCAACTCAACCCTCGCGCAGATATTCTTCGGCTTGATCCCTGCATATTCAGCGACCAACGGCGCCAGATGCGTCTGGTATGAGGTCCGCTCGGTATAAGCGGACGCCACGAGAAGTCCATCAATGTCCTTGGGATCCATCAGGGGATTATCGTCATAACAGGCCTTGGCGGCTTCTTGAAAGAAGTCGCGCTGGCTGCCATCTCGAACCCCCCACTTGGACATCCCCCCGGCAACAACGCACACTTTTCGATCCATGGATATTAACCTCCGGATACAAACTCAGGTCGATGCGTATATCGGTTAAATGATTGTAATACTTTTTTGTCGGTTAAATGAATCACTTAAACCACATCGCGGCAAAAAAATTCCCATGTGGCTAAAGCATCAATATAGAGTTTACTTTTTTTTGGGGTGATCACGCAACTAATTTTTGTAGCCTATAGTGAATTTTTGTCTGTCAATAAGTTTAGTCCATCCAATAGACTAAACCATAACATATTGATAACAGTGCAGTGATTCTAAAAATGCGAAAAAGAAATGTTTGATTTATTTTTCACATATATGAAAATAGGACTGAATCTTTCGTCGTCGCTGCGCGATATGCCCATTGAGTCGTGAAAACCAAGACTTTTACCTGCCGTAAATACTCCGAGTTGATAATTTTTCTTAACATCGTGGCTTCAATATGTTTAAATCAAGGATTGCCTGTTATGTAACAAATCACGAAGTTACTTACCTTATCAGATGATCGATTTATGGAGGAGATGATGAAACTTTCCAGACGGGTAACCGACACTCCACCCTACCTGTTTCATTTGATTGACGAAAAACGTAAGGCGGCTCAAGCCAGGGGCATGGACGTGATATCGCTTGCTATCGGCGATCCGGATTTACCGACGCCTGGATTTGTGCTTGATTTAATGAATGAAGAGATGCGCGATCCCCGCAATCATCAATATCCGAGTTACAAGGGCGAACCTGATTTCTGTGAAAATGTGGCCAAATGGTTTGAGAGGCGATTTGGAACAGCCTTGGATCCTTCATGTGAGATCATGGCCACCATAGGAGGAAAAGACGCTGTCTCGCATCTTCCGTTCGTGTTTCTCGACGCAGGCGATTCGGGATTGGTCACGGATCCAGGATATCCGGTTTACGAGGCGGCAATCGGCTTTGCCGGCGGCTCCGTTGTCAGGGTTCCATTGATAGAGGATAAGGGGTTTTTGCCTGACCTTGACGCTATACCTCCTCAAGTAGCTGATAAGGCGAACATATTTTTTGTGAATTATCCGAATAACCCGACGGCCGCGGTCGCTGATGAGGCCTTTTTCGAGAAACTGATCGCATTCGCAAAAAAACACGATCTTGTAGTGCTGGCTGACAACGCATATTCCGAGGTTTATTTCGAACCTGAAGACAGGCCGATCAGCATCATGAATATTAAAGGAGCCAAAGAGCGTTCCATAGAGATGCATTCATTCTCCAAGACATTCAACATGACCGGATGGAGAGTGGGCTTTGTGGTTGGAGGCAAAGAACTTATACAGGCCTTTCTTACTCTGAAGTCCAATTTCGATTCCGGAGTATTCATGGCTATTCAGCGAGCGGCTTCCAGGGCTCTGAACCATCCTGAAGCCGAAGAATTCAACCGGCAACGAACGGAGATATTCAGGGTCCGTCGTGAAATTATAGCTTCAGCGCTCGACAGGATAGGTTTCAAGTATCAAATGCCCAGAGCCAGCTACTACTTCTGGGTCCACATTCCAAAAACCTATCGTTCGTCAGTGGAATTCTGCGCAGACCTGCTTGAGAAACAGGGCCTTGTGGTTACACCGGGTGTCGGATATGGCCCCAGTGGCGAGAACTTCTTCCGTATCTCAATGACATCTCCGAATAACAAGATAGACGATGGCATGAAGCGACTCGAAGAATTCATGAAGTAGCCTGAGGCATTTAGCCACGAGTTGTGCTATCTTCGTGTGAAACCAAATAGAAACTGATTACGTAAAGGTTAGATCATGAAAGCGACTCTAGTCCTATCTGACGGAACAATATTTGTGGGTGAGTCATTAGGGGCAAGTGGAGAGAAAATTGGAGAAGTAGTATTCAATACCGCAATGACCGGTTATCAGGAGATCCTTACTGATCCGTCTTATTGCGGTCAGATAGTCACGATGACATATCCGCACATTGGCAATACCGGAATAAATTCCGAGGACAATGAGTCTATAAGGCCCTTTTTGTCAGGATTTGTCGTCAAGGAATACTGCGCGCGGCCCAGTAACTGGCGCAAGGACGATGATCTCCAGAACTTCCTTCAGAAGAACGGGATAATAGGAATTCAGGGCATTGACACGAGGAAGCTCACTCGCAACCTTCGAGAGACTGGCGCAAAGAAGGGAATAATTTCCACCGAAGACCATGATGTCAGAAGTCTTAGAAAGAAAGTGGCGAATCATCCGGACATAGAGGCGTTCGACCTGGTCATGGATGTTACGTGCAAGAATCCTTATGATTGGACTGAGGGGACATGGAGGTGGAATCAGGCGCCTCAGACGGCCAAGAACCTTTACAAGGTGGCTGCTTTCGATTGCGGCCTGAAGCAGAATATCCTGCGTCTGCTTGTCGACGTTGGAGCGCAGGTCCGGGTTTTCCCGGCGTTCACGAGCTATGAACAGATCATGGAATACGATCCGGACGGCATTTTCATATCCAATGGGCCTGGAGACCCGGAATCGGTCCCATATCTCATTGAAACCATAAGATCTCTAATTGGCAAGAAACCGGTGTTTGGAATATGCCTTGGCCATCAGATACTTGGATTGGCCTTGGGCGGCAAGACATACAAGCTTAATTTTGGTCATCACGGGGCCAATCATCCGGTCCGTAGATTTGACACCGGCCAGGTTGAAATTACATCCCAGAATCACAATTTTGCCGTAGACCCTCAATCCATAACTTCGGAAGCCGAAATCACGCATATAAACCTGAACGACCTGACTGTCGAGGGCATGGCTCACAGGAAGTACCCTGTCTTTTCAATACAGTATCATCCGGAAGCCTCCCCGGGGCCACATGACTCGCGCTACCTGTTCGAGAGGTTCAGGAAACTCATCGAAGAGTCATAAGAAAATCAAAACAAGGCCTCCCCTTTCCAGGGGAGGCTTTTTTATTGACAAAATTCTAAGGGACTATGAGTTTGGACTTTGCGAATGCCCCGCTTGGAAGGCCACTTGACCTGTCTGAGCAGCCGACGTGGCTTTCGCCGGCGTCCCTGAAGTAGATCCTGAAAGTCGTGCCTTTTCCCGGAGCGCTTTCACAAGTTATCAGACTGTTGTGTTTGCTGAGTATACCTTTGACGACCGACAAACCCAAACCGGTTCCCCGAGTAGAGCCTCGCTGTTTCGTAGAGAAAAAAGGTTCATATATTCTTGAAAGAGTTTTCTCATCCATTCCTCGGCCCGTGTCTGTTATTGCGAGTAACACATGATCACCGGGATCTTCTCCGGCGTTGGATTTACAAAATTCCTCATCCAGAATGACTCTCTGGGTTTTGATGGTCAGCGTTCCCCCCTCCGGCATGGCTTCCGCCCCGTTTATAGCCAGATTCATGATACACTGGTCAATCAGGTTCTGGTCAGCATGAACCATGACGGGCTGATCACAAAGGTCCAGGACTACATTTACCTGCTGCGGAAGTGAGCCCACAAGGAGCGTTTGGAGTTCACGGATCTGCCGGTTCAGATCAAAATTCACAGGATAAGCCATCGCCTGCTGGCCAAATACCATGAGTTTCCTGACCAGTTCAGCGCCTCCCTTGGCCGTCTGAAATATTGTTTCCAGGCCACGTCTTCCCCTTTGGCCTTGTCCTATTTCATCAAGCAGAAGTTCCGAATAACCGATGATAGCTTGCAGCATGTTATTAAAGTCATGAGCGATACCGCCTACCAGAGTTCCGATGGCCTCCATTTTTTGAGCCTGAAAAAGCTGGGCCTGTATAGCCTGTTTTTCCACTTCAAATTTTCTTTGTTCTGTAACGTCAACTCCGCAACTGATAGTCCCGCTGACATTTCCGTCAACGTCGCGAACACGCGCATTATACCACTCGATTATCCGTGAATCGCCGGAACTGGTTACGATCTCATTTTCTATGTATTTTCCCCATTCTGCCTCGTGACTCAAGGCATCTGAGAAAGTCTTCGCCAGATTAGCCCTGTCACCTTTTTTGACAAAGCTCTCAAACCAATTCTTTCCAAGAACATCCTTCGGAGGATAGCCAAGAATTTCGCATCCTTTCCTGTTGATCAGGTCGACCCGGCCCTTCGTATCAAGGGCTACGAGCATAACTTGGGCAACATCAAGGTAGGTCTGAGCTTTGTTTTTCTCTTGTGTGAGCAATGTCTCAAGCTGGCGCCGTTCATTGATCTCGTCTTCCAACCTGAAATAAAGGTTAGACATCTCAAGGATCATTGCGGCAAATTTGGTTATATACTGGCACTTCTCAATGTCTACCGCCTCGGCATGATCAACAACCACAAGGCCTTGCGCAATATCTGCGCCCCGTATCGGGAACAGCGTGCGGGATCTGAAGTCCTTGAAAATCTCCTTGAATTGTTTGCTGAAAGGGCTCCAGGCTACTTTTTGGCCTGAAATGACAGCGCTGAGTTCGTCAATGGAACTCCAGTTGACGCATTGACGCTCATCAGCAGATACCATCTTACCGTTCTGGGCCATCTTTATAAGGCTGCCTGGCCCCGTGACAACCCAAACGGTATTGTTGTAAACGCCTTCTATTTGCCCGACTTCCTCGGAAATCATTGCCGCTACTGCATCCGATTTCCTGTATGTTCCCGCCAACTTATAAGAGAAGTTCATCAGATCTACAAATTGATAGTAAAGTCGCTCATATGTGTCGGCTACCTGAATTATTTCGAACTTGCCGAAATGATCAGCCTTCTTTTTCATCACAACTTCCTCTGAAAAATGCCTATCGGACATTCAAAACTTTGAACCAGGTCTTAAAACAACCATTATCCTGTCAATGAAGACAGGGTTCTCTCAGCATACAAAGGCTCCAAAAGGCCTCGTCGATGGCCGGTAAACGGTCACGTCTGAGAACGTGTGAACATCTCGTTGGACTTTGAATCTCTTGTGGCGACTAATGAGGCTATAATTTTGGACGGTATTTCATTGAGTGGCGCTACTGTGGTGATGCCGCCATTTTCGATTGCCGCTTTGGGCATGCCGAAAATGACTGAAGTAGCCTCGTTTTGCGCGATGGTGAAACCACCTCGATCTTTTATCTCCTTGATGCCCCTGGCGCCATCCTCACCCATGCCTGTAAGGATGACTGCGCACGAATTCCTGCCGAATGAAGACGCTACGGAAGCAAACAATACGTCAGCCGAGGGTTTGTACAGGCTGTCGGATGGTTCGTCGGTCAAAACAGCCATTATTTTGGCGCCGGACCTCCGGACCGTCACATGACGGCCTGAAGGAGCCAACAAAGCCAGCCCCGGAGTTATTTCCTCCATGCCCTGGCATACTCTGACCTCCAGGCTTGACACTTGGTTAAGCTTGTCAGCAAGTGTTTGGGTAAACCCCTGTGAAATGTGCTGAGCTATGATTATGCCTGCGGGAAGATCCTTGGGCAAACCGGCCAGGACAACCTGCAGAGCCGCAGGCCCACCGGTTGATGATGCAATAGCTACGATCTCACGCTGAATAACTACTTCACTGCCATTTTTGCCATAATCCAGGTCTAAGTTCTTGTCTCGTTTCGAAAACTCAGCGATGATCTGTCTGAATTTGTCGCCTACGGAACTGGTAGGTTCAAAAACCACCGTCTTGCTGTTATAGGCAGTCTTCACCTTGCTGATCAACTGGGACGCTATTTTGGCTATGTCCAGCGACACCTGGCCTGATGTCTTTGAAATGTAATCAACCGCTCCTATTGAAAGCGCTTCTATGGTCTGTTTGGAACCCTCGTAGGTTTCAGAGCTAACCATGACAACCCGAGCGTTTGTTCGCCTTACTATCTCACGCAGCGCCGACAATCCATCCATCACCGGCATGACCACATCCATGGTAATCACGTCCGGGCGTAGCTTGATGGCCATTTCAACGGCTTCCTGTCCGTTAGACGCTGTTCCGGCTACTTTTATTCCAGGCGCCGCTTCAAGTATTTTGGAAATACTGCGCCTCATCAGGGATGAATCATCTACCACTAATACTCTAATATTACTCATAATTATCCTCAGGTATGCAATTCACAGTTAAGCTGGGCGCCCGGCGCAAGCAGGTCAGTCGCTTTATCTTTGCAACGGCTCCTGATCGACGTATCAGAAATTATTTTAGAAATATCCAGAACGCTTACCACTCGTCCATGCACAAGGCTGATGTCCTTAAAATATTGCGCATCAATTTTAGCCAGGCTATGAGGAGGAGGCTGAAACGAATCCAGAGAAAGCCGTAATGACTCCCACATGCTGTCAACAATAACACCGATCAACAGGTTATCATGTTTCATGATAACGATTCTGCTGTGAGAAGTTAAAGGACCGCAACTCATCTGGAATAAGGTTCTCAGATCAACAACCGGAACTATCGTGCCTCTGAGGTTAATAAGCCCCAAAACGAATTCAGGCACGTTCGGAATGGGCATGATTGGGGTCATTTCCATTATTTCAGCCACTTCGCCCATTTCTACGCCGAATATTTCCTTGTCCAGAATAAAGCTTATTATACGCCTGGTTGACAGGGTCTCATCGACCTGTTGAGGTTCAACGAATTCTTCAGAGACCTCGAAGCTCTCCGGATCCTGAAGAATCATCTGCCGGTCTTCCGAGAGCATGGCTTCAAGATCCAGTATGACCAGGAAACGATCCTCTATGTAAGTCATACCCTTCATGAAACGGGAGTCCATACCCCCGATCACACCACGAGGCTTCTCGATCGAATTTATTGGAATAGTTAGTAATTCAAGGACGGCATCTACCTTGAACCCTATCCTTTTCCCCCATAGCCTCACCATCATTACAACATCACTCTTGTTTGAATCAGATGTCTGTGAAAGCCTCATGGCTTTTTTCAGATCAACTACCGGGACAATTTTCCCTCTGAGCCTGATTACTCCGTCAAGAAAGAAAGGGCCCTTTATCAAACGCGATACCTGGGGCGCCATTATTATCTCTTCGACCAGGTCCACCTCGATGGCCTGTTCATGTCCATTGAGGCTCAAAACAACAACGCGAAGTGAATGGTAATCGGATTTTCCTTTTTTGAGATCAAAATCCTTCAGGCTTGACGCTACCAGATGCTTTCCCTCGGAGCTATCATTCGAGGACGAAGTCGCAAGCGCATCGCCCAAAAAGGCTAAGCCCCTGGTAAAACTTTCAGATCCT
>JBFXII010000077.1:0-9768 GCA_050176095.1 Desulfomonilaceae bacterium | reverse complement strand
CAATGCTCGATCTTGAGTATTTAAACACTTCTGAAATGTTCTGGATTCAGGATAACGAATGTCAGGGTCATTTTGAGGATCAAGAGAAATTTTTCACTTACGGCGTCGTAACCGGCGTCAGCCCTGGGAAAGTATCATTCCCAGCCATTGGACATGGGCTCGCGCCAGGTCAAGTGGCCCGTTTTTCGGGGTTTAACCATTCCGGTTACAATGCAATTCACCTAATAGATCCGTCTTCAACCGAAAATGAAATAGTAATATCCGCGGACTTCTACCCCGAACAAATAACGATCAACTGCTCTTACCGCACAGTCTTGTCGCTCGGATCCTCGGGTGAATGTCCCGGAATAGTCGAGGGGGTAAAAGTTCAGTTTGTCAATGAAACCTCTGGAGTTGTGTGGATAGACAGCGCCACTAAAGGCGCTGGCGCGTCAAAAGTGGCCTTGGGTCATCCAGTCGCCTCTCAGGAGGTTGTCAGGATTACCGGTCTGGATGTGGGGGCCGATGGAGTGAAAATTGCGTCAGTAGTTGATGGCAATGGGAGCAGAAATCTTTCCACCACGGACGCTGTTCCCACTCAGACCAATTCTGATAATGTCTATTCTAGTTCTCAAACAGCGACCTACGAGGCTTTCAAGGTATTCAATGACGATTTTGGAGCTAGCCGAAGGTGGTTAACCGCTGTCAACAATACAACCGGTTGGGTGACCTACGATTTTGGCTCTGACAAAAAAATTATAAACAAGTACCGCTGGAGGACTTTTGAAACAGATTCAAACGCAGTGCCAGGCCTCTGGTCACTGGAAGCTTCAGATGACAATGTAAACTGGATAACCCTGCATAGCGCTTCCAATTCGGTCCAGACCGCAAACATCTGGATACCTTTAGAGCCTCCAGGATATTTCACATTCTTTAATTCCCATCCTTTTCGCTACTACCGATTTCATGTGACACAAAATTGTGGGCATCCTCAGTATCTATGTGTGGAGGAGATCGAATTAATTGAGGCTCCCGAACCAATTTGCCCTCAGGATGTTGTGTTTGTATACACCCGGCCTGAAATTGTTGGGGACACCACTGATTGGGGTGAAATCGAGTCGGTTCACATGACCGAAAATAACCCGGCCGACTCTAGCATTTATTACGCTCTTTCTTTTGACGGAGCAAAAAGTTGGAGCGTTTATCAGAATGACGTTTGGAGCAAAATAGTGACGTTTGAATCAGGCCAATGGAAATTCAGAAATCAGGAAGGTCTGTGGGAAATCGTAAACGACAACAACATGTTTTCAGCCTTCAGAAGATCTCTGGAGGCGGCTCAAAACTGGATGTCAGCCGCCCAGATCGCCAGCCTGAACGTTGGTCAATGGTCGCAAACCGGCGGCTGGGACAATGAACTCAGGCAAATCCAGATTGCCGTAGCCCTCAGCGCTAATGGACATCCGGACGCCGGAATCAGCGCTATAGAGATACGATACTCATCCAGAGCAAAGAGTATGCGCCTGGTAAGCCTACCTCAAGCAATGAATCCGTACAGCAAAAACATTTGCGCCTCATTGTTAGTCAAGGGCATGCACGAATCAGTTCGGTTATATGTTTCCACCGAGGAACCGCCATCCTGGATTGATTGCGGAGTTCTTCAAAAAAGGGCTTCTCTGCATGAAGGAATAGATTTCTATGTCGCCGATGTAATCCAGACTCATGAGAATGTCGTTCTTAGGCTTAGGGCCGAATGTGAAAGTTCGCATGGCGCTCAATTCTATGGATGGGCCGTTAGCCATTACTAGTCCATGGTTTATGTTCGATCGGCAGCCTTGGCAATTCGCCAGATGACAACGATGTTCGTGTGCAGCGCAAGGTAAATAAGTCCTGCAAATGGAATCAGACTCGATATGGGACTCAAAAGCGCGCAAACGATGGTCACGATCGTTCTTGTTCCTTTACTGGCGAGTGTGGGTTGTCCCATGTCAAGCTTGAGGCTTTCCGCTCTTGCGCTTGTATAACTTATAAGTCCACTACCAATCAAGGCCAGGGCGCCAATAAATAGCACGGCGCCTGAGGCGATTTCTGAGTTCATCTTTACGTTGTATATGATTAAACCTATGACCATAGCCCCATCAGCGTATCTGTCCAGAACCGAATCCAGAAAAGCTCCACTACTGGATTGGCGAGATGTCAGCCTGGCGAGTTGTCCGTCGACTCCATCAAGAGTCTGGGATAATAAAGCTATAAGTCCGGCTGTAAAACCACAACCTCGCGAATAAACAATCCCAGCACAAATCCCCAATAGCATGGAAATAACTGTTATCATCCAGGGTCGTATAAAATTCCTGTCGGCAATTTTTGGGGTGATTCGGGCTGACAGGTTAAGTTTTACCCATTTTAATATGAACCTGTCAGATGGTTTTGTTTTCCAGCTTTCATCAGCGCCTATGTTCATCCTGGACCTCCATAACGGCATTCACAGCTAATTCGATTGACACATGTAATGGAGACGCCATTCGTTTTTAATTGGTTAAAAGCTAAAATTACATAGTAATTAAACTATATTTGGATTCGGGCCAACCACCGCATTATAATAATGTTATAGTTGTGATACAGTGTCCGGAGAACCCAAAATTAAAAACACACCAAATTATTCTAACTTTGAGGGCAGAATCAATTTAGAGCCACAGAAATAGTGAATTGGCATAGCGCGGGAAATTATCATGCGCCAAACCCGTAGTAGAGATTTATCCAGTAGGTGTCAAAAATTATGAGCAAAATCAGAATAGCTATTGTTGGCGTCGGGAATTGCGCATGCTCTCTAGCTCAAGGTATTTACTATTATTCCGGGGCATGTCTGCCTGACAAGTGTGGTCTCAACCGACCAATCATTGGAGCCTATTCCGTCTCCGATATCGAAATAGTCTCAGCTTTTGACATTGACCGTAGAAAAGTCGGACGTCCTTTTAACCAGGCGATATATCAACCGCCAAATTGCGCTAAGGTTTTTTGCGATTATTTGCCCGAATCCTCCTTCGCTGTAAAGATGGGCCGTGTTCTTGATGGGGTTTCAGAGCACATGGTCGATTTCGACGAGCAAGCGGCTTTCGTTGTTTCCGATCATGCGGAACCCGACATAGGCGATGTTGTGAGAGAACTGAAACAATCAGGCGCTGACATGATCCTGAACTATCTACCGGTGGGATCGGAAAAGGCTACGGGGTTTTACGCCGAATGCGCTCTGGAGGCGGGAATTGGTTTCATAAATTGCATACCTGTTTTCATCGCTTCAGATCCTGCATGGGCCAAAAGATTCGAAGAGAAAAAAATCCCAATCATTGGCGATGACGTTAAATCTCAACTGGGAGCTACTATAGTCCACAGAGCCCTTGTTGATCTCTTCAGGAAAAGGGGAGTAAAACTTGATAGGACTTACCAGCTAAACACTGGAGGCAACACTGATTTCCTGAACATGTTAAACCGCTCGAGACTCGCCTCGAAGAAGAAATCAAAGACCGAAGCTGTCCAATCAGTTTTAGCGGACCCATTGCCGGACAAAGACGTTCATGTTGGTCCGAGCGATTATGTGCCATGGCAAAAGGATAACAAGGTATGTTTCATAAGAATGGAAGGCCGATTATTTGGTGATGTCCCAATGGACCTGGAGCTCCGTTTATCCGTTGAAGATTCACCCAATTCGGCCGGCGTGGTTATCGACGCCATTCGATGCATGAAACTAGCGCTTGACAGGCAGATTTCGGGACCTCTTGTGGGTCCTTCAGCGCTTTTCATGAAACGCCCTCCCTTTCAGTTCACCGATGAAGTCGCCCATGATCTCACGGAAGCATTCATTAAAGGGGAGTAGACGACCAACCTGTCCTAAGAACTAATCCCGACCAATGCCTGGATTTCCAAAATGAACAATTTCTACGTCAACTGGTTTCTTTGGATGTATTCAAAGCCCAGGCTCGTAGCAAAGTGGCTAAAACGTCAAAACAACAAAAACTCGGCCATCGGGTTTATGAAAAATTTTGTCAAACCAGGAGATTTGGTCTTTGACGTCGGCGCTAATTATGGATGGAAAACAGAGCTATTTCTGGATCTAGGGACAAGAATCGTCGCGATTGAGCCGCAGTCTGAATGCGTCAAAATCCTCAAGAAGAAATTTGGATCGAACGGGGCAGTGATTATAGAACCCGTTGCTCTCGGGTCCTATGAATCAGTTGCTTACATTCGAAAAAGCGATGTCAGGAACCAACTCTCGTCCATGTCATCCGAATGGATATCCGCAGTGAAACGCAGTGGTCGTTTTGCACGCTTCGAATGGTCTTCCAAAGAAAAAGTCACGGTAACGACATTGGATAATCTAATAGCTAAATACGGGCTTCCCGCTTTTTGTAAAATCGACACCGAAGGATATGAAGTTGAAATTCTCAAAGGCTTGAGCCAACCCATAGCGGCGATATCCCTTGAGTATCACATGGAATTCCTGGAAGCCACTAGAACATGCATAAATAATCTGATCAATTTAGGCGAATATGAGTTCAATTATACCGTAGGGGAGAGCCCCAAACTTCAATCTGTCAGATGGATTGATTCCCAGGAATTGATGGTCTTGCTATCCACTGGGCTGTCAGACAAAGCTCAGGGTGATGTTTACGCAAGAATCAGAACCTGAAACCCTGCGTGAGGCTACCTTGATTTTCTCAGACGACTGGCAATGTTCCATTTATTGATCAGTTCAGCGACACTCGGAGGCACAAAACTTTCCCATTGACCACCATCCGCAATCAAATTCCGAATGCGCGAACCGGTCAGACCTTTTTGACCAGCAGGCCTGTCCCACAAAACTTCCGTCCTCAGCCCGTTTTCAGAAAGAAGCTGTAACTTGCGTCTGCCCCAATTATCATAAATCGTAACATAGAACATCGCCTCAACCGGGACATAGTATCGATACAATTCGGGAAAATTTATGGGAAAAGGAATGACACTGAACTGCTTGTAATCCATTCCCTCATCAATAAGCGCCGCCTTAACAAGCCAGTATCGCTCCAGGTATGACAACGGATTTGACGAATCCAGGCTTCTTTCGAGGTTGGTCGCATCAGAACTGGTTAGCGAGGGATCAGGGTTGGTTATGCCAACCACGAGATGTTCACACCTGTTCTTTCCCGCCAGAATATATTTCATGTGATCGTTGTGCAGAACCTGGAAACGTCCATGCACAACCCCGATTTTTTCCATGTGGTCGAATTCCTTTTGAAAATATGAGGTTTTGTGTGTAGAGATTGTTTATTAGAAAAAGATGGCGCTGACGCTTACTATTTATTTGAAAATTAGGCCTTCTCTGGTTGCGACCTCGAGGCATTGCCTGGCCATCATCAATTCTTCAAAAGTTCTTATCACAAGTGTCTTAACCTTGCAGCCTTTTGCGGATACATCAGCAACTTTGGCGGCGCCGTCTCCGAAACAATTCTCATTGAGCTTTTCATCAATTGAAAATCCCAAATTTTCACAATTTGATAACGCTTTTTTTCTAACCAGTTCGCTGTTCTCCCCAATGCCCCCTGTAAAGATCAAAGCGTCGCAGCCTCCAAGAATCATCAACATTGATCCAATCGATCTCTTCACCTGGTAACAAAAAGCGTCAATAGCCAATTGCGCTCTGGCCTCTCCTCGGTCGGCGCAGTCAGTTATCTCTCTCATGTCTCTGGAAATGCCACTGATTCCCAGCAATCCCGATTTCTTGAATAAAAGATTGTTCAAGTCATCCGGACTCATAGATTCCTGGTCCATGATCACTACTAGCAATCCGGGATCAACATCCCCAGAGCGTGTGCCCATAATCAAACCACCAACAGCGCTCATCCCAAGCGTAGTGTCCACCGACCGCCCACGATCAATGGCTGTGATTGAACAACCATTGCCTAAGTGACATGATATGAGTTTCAACTCAGACAAATCCCTGTTCAAATAGCGTGCAGCCTCGATGGAGACATATTCATGAGAATGTCCATGATAGCCCGTTCGCCTGTAGTCCTGTTCCGCAAAATACCTATAGGGAAGGCCGTAGATAGCCGCCACATCAGGAATGGTTTTATGGAAACTCATGTCGAAAACGGCCACATGAAGAGCATCAGGTAGACGGACGATACATTCTTCAATCTCCAGCGCCATTGTCGGATGATGCAGAGGAAAAAAAGGGGTCATCCTCTTTATTTCAGAAATCACCTCCGGTGTTATTACCACCGGATCTTTAAATTTACCCCCATGCGCAACTCGATGTCCTATGATCCTTATTTCTTCGAGACTGTCGGCGGGACCGAATTCAACCAGAACACGAAAAAGTTCGTCCAAAGCAGAGCCATGGTCGGTGATGGTTATGTCCAGTTTCCGAGACCCTGATCCCTCAATCTCAAAGGAATGAAAAGAATCATCAAGTCCTATCCTGTCGATCTTCCCGGTCATCATAACCTGTCCGTTTTCCATTTCGAACAGATTGTACTTCACTGATGAGCTGCCACTGTTTATGATTAATAATTTCATTTTTCTCCGGCGTCATACAATTATTATGGAAACTTGCTCCGGTCCATGCACGCCCGTAGTCAGAGTCAACTCGATATCCGCAGTCCTGCTCGGACCTGTTACAAAAGTAATATTGGTGGGTGGAGACTCCGATAGACTGGCAAAATATTCATCCATCGTTTCATATATTGTATCAGATTTTACTATAGCTACGTGATGTGAGGGCAACAGGCTGGACTGTACCGCTCTACCGTTAAAACTGCTGCAAATTACGCTGCCTGTTTCCGCAATTGCACCGTCAACCTGTTCGACAGTGAAGGCCGCCTCAAAGTAATCAGAAACAATACGGTCCTTCGGTATGCGAATTGATTTCTCGATGTCCGTTTTTTTCCTGACGTATACACCACCCGCTTTTGCAACTATTTTATTTAAAACAGCGTTCATTTCTCTTGTGCTTGAAACCCTCACGGGGTCAGCAGCCACCTTGGCTGCATTTTCCATAAAAAGCTTTATGATGGAATCGTTTGTCACGCCAACCTCCGTTTGAAGGACTTGGAAACGGGCCTTGGAAGCCTGTCAATAGTCTGTTTGTCGATCAGTCTGGCCAATGGCCAGACGCGGTTGGCCACTGATTGACCGAATTCGAAAAGTTTCGGATACTTCGCCGCAATCCCAAAACCCAGCATTCCAATCATTTCCGTTTCTGACGCCATGCCCCTGTCCACTTTTAATTCACGAAGCCGGCTGATGATCTTGGCAAGCGGAATCTTTACGGGACACACATCAGCGCATGCGCCACAAAGCGTGGAGGCGTCTAGGAGCGGGTGAGCCTGGCTGAGCCCGTTGGGCAATGAACTTAATATTACTCCCATAGGCCCTGGATAAGTGGAATCATAAGCGTGCCCGCCTATAATGCCGTACACGGGACATACATTCATACAGGCCCCGCACCTGATGCATTTAAGCATTTCCCTGAACTCTCCCTTGACAATCTCTGATCTCCCATTATCCAACAAGACAATATGAAGATGTTGCGCCCCCGTAAATTCGGAATCCTTCCTCGTTCCGGTTATTAGCGAAAAATAGCTTGTGAGTATTTGTCCTGTGGCAGATCTCGGGAGAAGCCTCATGAAAATGGGTAAATCCGCTAGTTTTGGCAGCATCTTGTCTATTGATGTTACTACGATGTGCAACGGCGGCAGAGTCGTCACCATCCTGCCGTTTCCTTCATTGGTGAACAGGCATACACTCCCCGTCTGGGCAATTGCAAAATTGGCTCCACTTATAGCCGCCTGAGCAGTCAGAAATTCCTTGCGCAGCAAATTCTTGGCTGTCCTTGTGAGGCTAGCCGGATCATCCGTATATTCACAACCAAGCTTTTCGCAAAAAAGCTGTCCCACCTGTTGGCGGCTCTTGTGAATGGCAGGCACAATTATGTGGGAGGGTATCTCGCCGGCGATCTGGATTATATATTCTCCTAAATCGGTCTCTATTACCTCTACGTTCCTTCGTTCAAGGAAAGCATTCAAGTGTATCTCTTCTGAGATCATGGACTTGGATTTTACAACTTTTTGAGCGCCATGATCCTTGAGCAGGCAAGCCACTATGTCACATGCCATGTGAGCGTCTTTTGCATGGTGAACGACAGCTCCGGCTGCCGTGGCGTTTCTTGAAAAAAGGCTTATATAGTCTTGAAGGTTATTCAAAACCTCCATCTTGATCTCGGACGCCTTTTCTCTCCACTGCTCAAAGGGACTATCGCCGATTGCGTCCAGCCTCTTCTTGCCGAAAGTTGAAGTAATATGACGCATGGCAGATCTAAGAGAGGCGTTTTGCAATGCGCTGACCGAATTAGATCTGAAACAAACCGCTTGAGGAATCTCTGGGTTCATCTCAAACCCTCCGCCAAAACTACGGCCAGGTGCTTCACCTTTATATTGGCCCCTCTACGTTTGACTGCGTCAGAAATATTCATGAGACACCCGTGGTCGCATCCGGTGACAGTGTCAGCTCCTGATTCCAGAATCGTGTCAAGCTTCTCATCCGCCAGCGCCATGGAAATCTCGGGCAACTTACCCATGAAAACCCCTCCGAATCCACAGCATCTATCAGACGATGGCATGGGACAAAATTCGACGCCTTCAATTGAGCTAATTAACGTTAACGGCTCCTGACGAACGCCAAGCTCACGAGTCAATTGACATGAGGCATGGTAGGTGATTTTACCACTTCCCACGAAACCCCTCTCATGAGCCTTAAGTACGTTGACGAGAAATTGCGAAAGCTCAAAAGTCCTTGAAGCTAATTCTTTCGAAGCTTCGAAAAGGTGAACGTTGTCATGAAACATCTCAGGATAGTGGTTTTTGACCATGGATGCGCAGGAACCAGATGGAATTACCACAGGATCGGAACCTTTAAACACTGAAATGAAATGCTCAGCAGCCTTACGAGCCTGCCTGGCGTGTCCACCACTATTGGCGGGTTTGCCGCAGCATGTCTGCTCCTTCGGATAAGCTACATCAACGCCAAAATGTCTTAACAATCTTAGAACAGCCTCGCCTGTCTCAGGATAAAATGTGTCTACCAGACATGTAGCGAATAATTGAACCCTCATTGTTTACCCCAAATGTTTTTGTGTCGGCATTGCATTTTGGCGCCATTAGACGAAATTATAAACATGGTTCTCAAACCAAAAAAGGCGGCCTGCCACCTCGGCAAGCGCGCCTTCTTATTTAACACACTTTAATGACTAGCAAAATCATTATCAATATTTCTAAAATAGATGATTGAAGTGTTTCAAAAGCTAACTGATCGTTTCTTAGCGATTTTCAAAAAATACTTACCGGTGGACGTCTTGCCGATAACATCGTCATTTATCATGTATTCCAAGGCCTGATAGTGGTAGTCTCGCGTTCCAAGCCTTATAAGATTTGGTTTTGAGTAAGGCAAAGGCGCCGCTGAAAACGGATCGAACGCCTCTTGAGATTCCAGCTCCTTTATGATCGATTCAGACACCTTTTGAAGCTTTCGAGCGATAAGTGAGCGCGAAACGAAATACATTGCGACCATAAAACCAAAAGACAAAAATATTTGGACTGATTCGGCCACTTCAACCCCTGAGCCAATGCTGTGAAAGCTTTGGTTTAGTTCAGCAGTTCGATCCCTTAAACTGTTTCCATGTCCCATGACTCATTGCCGGGACCCCAACTGGATTCTCTTCATTATAACGTATCATAGCGTATTTATTCACCGAAAAACGCC
>JBFXII010000076.1:0-9848 GCA_050176095.1 Desulfomonilaceae bacterium | reverse complement strand
AAATACAAATTGAATCAAATCCTAGTTAAACAGAGTCTCTTACATCAAAAAGTGAAACCCCTCCTTTCAAGAGACGAGAAACTATTTAAGTCACAAAGTCGAAGCAGACCCCTGACAAAGTGGCAATATTTGCCTTGACCATAAAGGGGCGAAGTGTATTTTAGCGCATAGGTCAAGCTCCGATTTTTGGAGACCGCTTCTAATCCAAGGAGGTTCCATCAAATGCTAAAAGAGTTTAAAGAATTTGCCATGAAAGGCAATGTTGTGGACCTGTCCGTCGGCATAATCATGGGTGTAGCTTTCGGCAAAATAGTAAGTTCATTTGTAAGCGACGTCCTTATGCCCCCAATTGGCGTATTATTAGGTAGCGTTGATTTCTCAAATCTGTTTCTAAACCTGTCCGGCAAATCCTATGACTCCCTGGCAAGCGCCAAGGCTGCGGGGGCGCCTACTATCAATTACGGTCTTTTCATAAATAATGTAATTGATTTCATAATAATAGCCTTTGCGGTCTTTCTTCTGGTTCGTCAGATGAACCGGTTGAAGGCCCCTCAGCCTATTACCACCAAAGAATGTCCATACTGCATTTCACAAGTACCAATCAAAGCTAGGCGATGCCCTAACTGCACGTCAGAATTAGCAGTGTAATTGACTCAGAATACCTTGACTCAAAATGACATTTTAATTAGATTAACATAAGTAGTCGGATTTATGAGTTTCTAAAGTTCTATTCTCTGGCTATTGCGCATGAGTTTGTAAATAACAGTGTTCCCAGAGGATAGGGGAACAATTAGTTAGTACCTATTTCTTAATTGATAGTCAGTTGAGCTTTGGGGAAATTAAATGAGGCAGTTTCTTAAACACTGGTTGTTTTGGGGAATAATTTCGGTCACGTTTGTCACCGTTATGGCTACAGGTTCTAATGCTGATAAGAAAGCTGTCAGTATAGCTTTGCCTGACGGAGATACCTTGAATGGTCTTACGTTTTCTCCGGGACCAGAAGTTCCCAATCGTTGGCCTGGGGTTTTAGTAGCTTCCAATGCTGGCGGTATCAAACTGGTCCAGTATCATACATATTGCCAGAGACTTGCAGATCATGGATTCGCAGTACTTCTGGTAGATGCATCAGGTTATCCGGAGTGGCTTACTCCGGGGGCGGATACCTGGCGAAAAATGCCTTACCATATTTGGGCCTGGATCAATCATCTCAGTGTTGTAGTCAGGCTGGTTGCAGGATCAGATTGGTACTTATCGAACATTGATTCGTCGGTTAATTTTCTTCGGAGCCATCCAAGAGTCGATCCTGACAAAATAGCTATTTCTGGATTTTCACAATCGGCTAATGTTTCACTGAAGTATGCCAGTGGTAGCGACAAAATAGCCAGCCTGGTATGGAACAATGGCGGTTCTCCCTGGATACAACCTTACGAGCCATCAAGACTTCCGCCTACAGCGATTTTTCACGGCGATTCGGATGGTGTCTACAACGTTCGACATGCGCTTGAGCTCGCAGAAGAACTCCGAAAAGCCGAAATAGACGTCGAGTGCCACATTTATTCCAAAGAAAGACATATGTTTAATGTTTATTACGACTTAGACAAACCGTCCGATTTTGATAGGCCAGTAATGGAATCCAGTTTTAATCAACTTTTGGCTTTCCTCTCCAGAACGTTAAAAAAGGTCAAACTAGCTGTTCCTGTTTTAGCCGAAGATCAAGTTTCGCTTGAGCCAACAGCACCCTAATAGATAATTTCAAAGCAAAAAAATTCAAAAAACAAGAAGAACAGTTTTCAATTCATGTTCATCCTCAAGCATATTTGAAGAAAAGAGAGGTTGTAGGCTTTTTCTGAGAGACGACAGGTATCTGGAATGAAGAATTCGGTAATTTCGGATGTGGTGAAATTATCTCTCAAGATGGTTTCTAGAAACCGTCGACGTTACAAGTTTGTGATTCTAGCTATATCCGTCGGAATATCGGGGTTCATAATCTTGCTCAATGTGAGTGATTCAATTGATCAACGAATTGGGGATCACCTTCTGATCCTTGGTGGGGCTACAATAATAGATGTAGAGCGATCTGACCTGGATAGCCCGCATCCCGGAGAATTTCAATTGGAAGATATTTGGAGGTTGCAGGAAATTCCTCATGTCAGCGAGGTAGCCCCTGTAGTGGCCACAGAAAATATTGAAGCTGTAATGGGCCCGGTGCGGTTGATGGTTCGTTTAGTCGGTGTAGACGGTTCATTTTGGAACACAATAATGGCTTCTTGTGAAAAGGGTCGCCTGATCAACGACTCCGACGTCAAAAGCAGAGCTCTCATTGGAGTGCTTGGCGGCAATGTGTCTCGAGATTTATTCGATTCAAAAGATCCGATTGGCAAGATCATCCAAATTGACAATACCAATGTTGAAGTGATTGGGGTTCTTGGTGGAATACAGGGAAGTGACACACTTCACAGTGTCTTCATTCCTCTGAATACTGCCAGGCACAGATTTCACGACATGTATTCAATTAAACATTTACGTATTCGCGCGGATCATTGGACTCAGGTTGAAAGAGTTGCCGTTGCCGTGCGTGACATTCTCAGAGCTTTGTATCCCGCCCAAAAGGGTGGACTTCGGGTCACATTTTATCCAGAGAGAATAAATCGTGTTCAGGATACAGTGAGACTTGTGAAGGTTCTTGTTTATCTATTGTGTGCAGCGGCAATTTTATTAGGATCGTTTGGGGCCGCATATCTCATGATGGGATCAATTCAGGAACGAACTAGAGAAATCGGTTTGAAAAAGGCATTAGGCGCCAGAGACTATTTGATAACATTCGAATTCCTGCTTGAAGCTCTTTTTTTATGCCTCTTGGGCGGGGTTATCGGTGTGATTTCAGCGTTAATTTTCTGCGCTGGATTAGAATTGGTCATGAAATTCGATATTGATTTGAATCTACTCATAGCATCATCTTTGGTAAGTATTGCTGTTACAGTAGTGGTTGGGTTGTGCGCGGGAGTTTTTCCAGCGATTTCCGCTGGTCGCATGAGTCCGGTTAACGCCATGAGGTTTGAATAAGAATTTACTCAAATCGTATTGCTTCAGCCGGATCAAGATGACTCGCCCTACGAGCCGGTTCCATTCCGGAAATTATGCCTAGACAGATCCCAAGAAATATGGAACCTAAAATAGTCAAAGCCATTATTTTATAATTTGGCTCCATTTCAAAAGCTAGCTTGAGCAAGAAAATGGTGTGAATGGCCAAAACCAAACCAGCGCATATACCAGCGACACTAATAATCACCGCCTCGATCAGGAATTGCAACAATATGGCGCTATCATTGGCTCCCATAGCTTTTCTAAGGCCTATTTCCACTGTTCGATCCTGAACAGCCATATACATGAGGTTGGTGATTCCCGAAGCGCCTAAAATCATCACTAATACCATCCCAAAATACAGCAAAACCTTAACCAAGCTCTCTACCGTACTAATAGCGCTTATTTTTTCAGGATACCAACTGACTTCTATCGCTTGGGAAAAGCCCGGGTGATTTTGTTCAAGCACAGATTTGATTTCTTCTCTCAGGTTTCTGACATCACGCCAGTGGGTCGCCCTAATTTGGATCTCTAAAATTTTCGGCTCACTGAAATGTTCATTCCAGACAACGGTAATCGGCGCAAAAAGACATTTGCTGTATTCCCTTTCTTCAACACCTCCAACCAAACCGATGATCCGGAAAACTTTACCATCCACCAAAATTGATCGATTCACCGGACTGCTGGCGTGCTTAAACAACTCCTGGTTCAATTTAGAACCGATTACACAAACATTGTTCCTTAACACTATATCCTCTTCAGATATAGGCGATCCCTCGGCCAGAGTCATTCTAAGAGCAGAGAAAAAATTAGATTCTACTCCAATTACGTCACCCTGAACTCTTGATTGTTTGTGAACAAAAGTTAGATCCTTTTTCTTTACGAATCCAGTTACCTCAACTACTCTGTCGAGACTCCTGATTAAGTGGACATCATTGGGGTGAAAGTGGCCATGATGCCATCGTGTTTTACGGTCGAAGTCCCAGACAGCCTTAATCGCTGTTGCCCTTCCAAGGGCTTCAAGATTTTGGGCAATTTTTTTTTCGATGGAATCTCCCATGGTAAGCACAACCACCAAGCCTGCTGCGCCAAGCGCAAGACTGATTAAAACGCCACGGTAACGTCTTCCATTCCTGATCACCTGCCTGATGGCGATTTTAACAATGTCTGGAAAGATCGAGGAATTGTTTGGCCTATTCATGAAAGAGTCCCATCCTATCAGCAAGTATAGTCCATTAGAAGCATTCGATCCAACCTCCTTCATATTGTCCAGGCTGTTGTTCTAAAAAAGTGATCATGAGCCCAGCGGGTCAGAATTGTGGAGGTCCAAGCTTTCGTTCTTCGGGAGAACCGATTGATTCACTGTCACACAGCTCATAGTATTGAACATGGGATTATTAGAGCTTCAGCCATTACCTTTGTTCTGCGTAGGTTAAAAATCGAAACGGTGGTTTTCAATGCAGTGGTTCCGAAAAGTCACCGGAGGTTCATTCACTGCGCTCTTCTTGTCGTCTAATCTTTTGTGGATCCCCATTGGAGACCGTTCTGGTAATCTCTAGGGTGAGGTATTCGCTGCCATTAAATATCGAGGGTTAGATTCGTTCGATGAAGGCGTTGACCAGATACCCAGTTGAATGCAGGTAATCCGATTCCAAATCGAGCTCTTAGACGGATCCGGATTACCAGTTGCTCCATTCTCGAAGCCCGATCCGATTATGGTAAAGCGCTTCCAGTAATTCCTAATGATGTTTTTTCCGATTGACAAATTCAAGACCGCATCAGCAAGAACAATTTAACGTTTCTGTCGCAGTCTTGATGAAGGACACTGTAACCTCTATTCACAGTTCCCTCTCGAAGCCCTTATATAATGTCAAGCGGGTTTTTCTGGTACCAGTTTTGGTATCAGTTTACATTTTCCAGATTAGCTAAATTGGGGTTTAAGTGTTTGATTTTATGGCGTTCCAGGTATTGGCGCGTACCCCAAAAACCCCAAGAACCAATAAGGCCACCGTTTAGGTGGCTAATTTATTTAACTTTTATGGTGCGCCCGAAGAGATTCGAACTCCCGACCTTCTGATCCGTAGTCAGACGCTCTATCCAGCTGAGCTACGGGCGCTTTTGGGGGAATGATTTGATACAACATCTAAAATTAACCCTAAACCGAATTCTTGTCAATATTTTGACATTCCGGCTTAGGATACTTTTAGGTTTCGACAACAACTCTAGCAGGCGCTCCATCGGCAGAGATAATTTTTAAGGGTAGGCAATAAATCTTGCATTGGCCTATGGGAGCTTCCAACAGATCCAAAGCCTCAACTATTACAGCGCCCGAACCAAGAAGAATCCTGTGCACTGGACCGTGTGAATCTTCAAAATTTTCTATGGACAGATAATCTATTCCGACCACTTTGATGCCGCGCTGTGTTAGGAACTCGGCTCCATCCAGAGTCAGCGAGCAAAAATCGTCAGTAATGATTGAGTTTCTAAGTTTTTCGCTATTGTCCGTTCTGAAAAGTACTCTTTCGTGATTATCAAATGGTGAATCCTTAATATCCTTGGCGGTGATGATCTCTTTGCTTCTCATATCAAGTATAATTCCATCGCCTATTAGATATTCCAGAGGGATTTGGTCTATGGTATTGGTTCCATCGAGGTAGTGGGTTGGCGCATCGATGTGTGTTCCAGAGTGAGTACACGAATGGAATACTGATAATTCATAAGGATTGCCCAAAGCCCTTGACGCAACAGTCTCGACTCTGAAAAGTGGGTCATCTGGAAAAGCGATCATACCATTTTTCATTCCGAGAGTTACATCGATCAGGGGCATGAGAGAAGCCTGAGAACTAAATGCTGGATCTTTTGGTCATTCTAGGGTCTTCGGCTAAGACCAAATTTGTAACGAACTCTTGGCCTGCACGCCAGACTTTGAGACTGATTTGGTCACCAATATTCTTTTGCAGGATTATATTTTGAAAGTCTTCAAAACCTGAAATAGGGGTTTCATCTACAGCGGTTATTATATCGCCGCCAACGATCAGGGGTCTTCCTCTATATCCTCCTGCAAATTGGTTCCCTCCTCTTAAACCGGCCTGGAATGCCGGACTCCCAGGAGCAATTACCGAAATCATGAAGCCTTTGATTTGAGGAAGTCCCAAGGCGCGAATCAATTGTGGTTCGAGATCAGTTCCCGCTGCTATTCCAGACCACGGATAAATGACTCTGCCCAACTTTATAATCTGGGAGGCTACTTTTTTTGCCCTGTTAATCGGTAGGGCCAATCCGATTCCGGCGAAGGATCGTGTTTCGCTGACAATAGCCGTATTGACTCCAATTACTTCACCTTTTGAGTTTATAAGTGGTCCGCCGCTATTTCCTGGATTGATGGCGGCGTCGGTTTGGATCATCCCAAACATGGTCCGGTTATCGATGATCAAATCTCTATTGAGCGCGCTGATAAATCCTGATGTTACGGTGTGTTGGAAGCCGAAAGGATCTCCTATGGCAATAACTCGTTGTCCCACTGTCAAGCTATCGGAATTTCCCAAGGGGGCGACAGCTAGTCCTTGGAAGGGCTGAACCCTGATGACTGCTAGATCACTCACTGGATCCTGACCAACCTGAATTGCCTGCAACTTTCTATCACCCACGAATGTAACCTCAATGTTTTGACCACTTCCGATCACATGGCTATTGGTGAGAATGTGACCTTTGTCATCAATTACGAAGCCTGTTCCCTGTCCCGTTTGTGGCACCACCTGCATCCAGAAATTATAAGCGAGGCTCTTTGAGACAATGTTCACAACAGCAGGGCTGAGTTCTTTATAAACTCGCATGACGACTGCTTCGCCACTCTCGAGTGGTTCGTAGGTTTGAGCAGTGGGGGGAGGGAGAATAGGCCCAGAGGGCGGAACACGTTTGTTGACCCACATGCCAACAACTATACCTACGCCGAAAATTATCAGTAGTGTAAAAACAATGGAAGATCTACTCGTACGCGCCATATCCATGGTCCCCATCATAGTAAGGATTTCTCGGATCAGGTCCCATTAACGGGTTAGGAACTGAACGTAGGTAAGGATTTTGTTGACCAGGCCAGTTTCCCGAATACGGATTTCCTTCCTGATAATAATCCTGTCTTTGAGCATAAAATGGTTCCTTGTAGAGCGTTGCTCGTCCCGTTTCATCTCTGAAGGGATATCCATAACCCAACATTTGGCCGTCTGCAGACAAAACACGAAGTGAACCCAGATAGTTCATTGGTTGAATTCCGTAATTGTTCATAGGTCCACCGTACGCATCCTGAAAACCCATTGTGGCCAAATATGTTTCGTCTATTGGACAGATTTGCTTTAGGTTTGCAGACGGGTCCAGGTCAGGTCCAAAACTTAGCAATCTGTCAAGGTTGTCTTGACTTGGTTGTTCCGCTGCCTGCCAAAAAACAATTCCTTTAGGAGGGGTGAACGCCGTCAGAGGTTCGTTTTTTAATGCCTCGGACATGAAATCCATCCAAATCGGAAGAGCGGCCGTTCCACCGTATTCCTGTCTTCCTAACGACATTTTAGTGTCAAATCCGAGCCAGACACCGGTCGTGTATTTGCCGTTGAATCCTACGAACCATGCGTCCGCACAATCATCAGTAGTTCCCGTTTTCCCTCCGATGTCGTCTCTCTTGAGCCGAGAAGCGGCTGAGGCAGTACCAGACACGCATGCCTCGCGCAACATACTCAACATTAAATAGGCGGCTTGAGGGCTCAACACTTGAGATGGTTGGCTTGCTGCGTCCAGTAATACGGCATTAGAGCCTTTGTTCTGGTTTGTTTCTTCGGGAGGATCATTCGATTGTTCGGGATGTTCGTAATCTTTCATAGATCTCATCAATCGAGGATCCTCATATTGTTGAGGCGACAGCTCTTCGGAATTGTTCGATGTAACGATTATTCGCGATTTATTGCGCCCCGTATTCCTGGATATTTCGAAATATTGAACCAATGCGGGGTCTTTGGTGTTATCTTCCAGGACCGTTCCAAAGCGATCGACCACTTTTTTAACGAGTCTCGGGGGAATTCTGGCTCCAAGATTAGGAAAAACGCTGTAGGCGGATGTCAGTTCGAGGGGAGTTACTTCCGATGATCCAAGTCCGATCGAAAGGTTTCTTCCCATGGGTGTTTTGAGGCCCATGTTTCTGGCCATTCTAATTACTGTTTTAGGTCCAAGATCCATTACAAGTTTAACAGAAACTATATTGCGGGATTGAGCCAGTGAGCGTCTCAAATCGATAGGACCCAGAAAACCTCCATCGGAGTTGGAAGGGATCCATTCTGGCTCTCTGGGATCTATCACAACTGCAATCGGTTCGTCATAAATCATCGTTTTAGGGCTGTAGCCCCCCCATTCCAGGGCCGAAGCAAATACAATCGGTTTGAAGGCGCTTCCCGGCTGTCGGTGCGCTTGCGTCGCCCTGTTGAAATTAGATCTATCGTAATCGAGTCCTCCAACTAGAGCTCGCACGAACCCTGTGGCATTTTCTATACAAACCAAAGCTCCTTGCACCGGGGGCTCTTTAACCTGTGATAGGCCAATTTCACCTCCAGACGATTCTATCACCCTAAACTCAATGACATCATTGATTCTAAAAGCCGGGGCTCCCTCAAGTTCAGCGTTAAAGAATAGCCCACCCTGAAAGGCCAACTTGTAATTATTTTGTGGAGCTTGCGCTGGTTTGCCTTTTGGAGCTTTTGCCTGTTTGGGGGTTTCAATCACCACGGCCTGTACGAAAGACCCTACGGCAGGCTCTGGTAGGCGGTCAGAGTTCAGAAACTCTTTTACTTCGTTAGATTTGAGCCTTTTTACAAGCCCCGGAGGTCGTTTCTGACGTTGCTCCCAGGAAACTGCGCCCTTGTTGAGGCTCTCGGCTGCTTTGTCCTGAAGCCTGATATCGCAAGTGGTCCAAACCTGGAGTCCATCATCATAAAGTTTTTGGGCGCCATATTTTTCGATTATGTATTGCCTGACCGCCTCAGTAAAATAAGGCGTTCTTTCTGATGGGACTGGAAGGTTTTCCCGAAAGCCGGGGGTGTCAGATAGACTGATTCGGAATTCCTCATCAGTTATGAAACCGTTGCGCAACATACTATTTAGGACGAATTCTCTTCTCTTCAGAGCGCCTTCCACATTTTTGGGGGGAGCATTTTTTGTTGGATTTGAGACGAGGCCTGCTATCAGGGCGGCTTCCGCAATGGTGAGTTCGGATGCGTTTTTTCCAAAATACACGCGGGATGCCGCTTCAATTCCGTAAGCGCCTCTGCCCAAATAGATTTCGTTGAGGTAAAGATCCAGAATCTCTTTTTTGGAGAGGGTTTTTTCCAATCGGAATGCTAGTAGAGCTTCCCTAATTTTTCGTGAGAATTTTTTCTCCTTTGACAGGATGAAGTTTCGAGTAACTTGTTGGGTAATCGTGCTTGCGCCTTGAGCGTAGTTGCCTACTTTGATGTTTTTCACGATAGCCCGTACCACCCCTATTGGATCAACGCCGGGATGTGAAAAGAATCGGGCGTCTTCAGCGGCCAGAAATGCGTTGATCACATGTGGGGGAAGGGAGTCGATGGAAACAGGAAAACGTTTCTCCTTATAGAATAGACCAATTACAGAGCCATCATCCGCATAAAAAGTCGATACAGTTTTTGGTCTATAAGCGCGCAAGTCAGGAATGTCGGGCAAATCTTTGGAAAAGATCAAATAGGTCCCCAGGAGGGTTCCTGCAAATCCAC
>JBFXII010000075.1:0-9873 GCA_050176095.1 Desulfomonilaceae bacterium | reverse complement strand
GCTTATTATGATTCAGACTCGTTGTTGGTGTAATAATCTTCGCTGAAAGCGTCAGCGTATTTTTTGATCCAGTCAATAACCGCATCGACCCCTAAATCTTTACCCGCTTTCTCAGACTCGATCCATTTATGTCGCTGGATTTCCGAATTCTGAGTTTCGAGATATCTTTTTAGGTCCATTTTGCTTCTCTGGGTTAAATTGATTTTAACATCTGCTATCTTTACTTTATAATTCAAATTGATAACGTTCGAAGTCATTTATGTCAAGCGTATAATTGGATCATGTCCTTTGCGTATGACTTTGAGACAATCGTAATGCGACACAGTTTCCAATTGATGAAAATTCTCTCTTGCGGGTTGGCCTTGATTGGTCTGTGCTAGAGGAGTTTGATGATCAGAATTGTATGAACCTATAGGAGGTAATAATGCCCAATCCATTAGTAGATCTGAGATCTTGCGGTCAATCCATATGGTTGGACGACCTCGGGCGAGAGTTGTTGAAGTCAGGTCTTCTAAGCGGTCTAATTGAAGATGGCGCTGTTTCAGGACTCACTTCTAATCCTACTATTTTACAGAAGGCTCTTAACAACGACAAAATATATGATGAGGCGCTTCACATTCTTGTAGACCAAGGTGAGACATCCGTAAGTCTCTATGAGAGTTTGGTTGTTTCGGACGTTCGAGAGGCAGCAGACGCATTAGGAGGAATATATGAAGCTAGTAAGGGCGAAGATGGTTATGTGAGTCTCGAGGTAGCTCCTCGGCTGGCTTCTGATGTCTCCGGAACGATAAGTGAGGCCAAGAGGCTTTATAATTTCGTAGATCGCCCTAATTTAATGATAAAAGTTCCGACGACTCTAGAGGGAGTAGCGGCTGGGAAGGTTCTGCTTGCTCAGGGTATCAATGTGAACTTCACGCTCATCTTTTCCTTGATTCAATATAGAGAAGCTGTGGAAGCGTACTTAGAGGGGATGGAGCAATTGATCGAGTCTGGAGGAGACGCTTCCAGGACTCATTCAGTTGCCTCATTTTTCGTGAGCCGAATTGACACTGTTGTGGACGAGCGGTTGAAAGAGGCTACGGCGCCTGCGGCTAGAGCTACTTTGGCGGATCTTTTTGGTAAGGCTTCGATTGCCAATGCGCGTCTGGCGTATGCGTATTTTGAAGAAGCTTTTTCTGGTGATAAGTTTTTGAAATTGCAAGAGCGCGGTATGTCGGTCCAAAAAATACTTTGGGCAAGCACAAGCACAAAGAATCCGTCCTATCCCGATACCTATTACGTTGATAATCTGCTTTGGCCTCAGACGATAAACACTTTACCGCTATTAACTCTAAATGCTTATAGAGATCATGGTTCTTTAGAAAAAAGGACCCAGATGTCCGTTGAGCAAGCCAGGAAGATCTTCGAGAGGCTCGAATTACTACACTTGAATATCGATGAAATCACTGAACGATTGCTGGAGGATGGTATTCGGGCGTTCGCGGATTCCTATGAGAATCTGTTGGAGGATGTATCCAAGAAGCGTATGCGACTTCTTCGAGGCTATGGCCATCGTTCAGCCTCTTTGGGGGTCTTACAGAAGATCGTGGATGAGCGGCTGACCACCTTTGACAGAGAAAAAATTCCGGAGCGAATCTGGAACTACGAGCCCGACATTTGGACTGACGATGAATCCGGGAAGAAGGAAATCGCTCAAAGACTTGGCTGGCTTCAGGTTGTTGAGACAATGGTGGGAGAGAAAGGAAAGCTTAGAGATTTCGCGTCAGAAATTAGAGAGGCTGGATTTGAGACTGCAGTTCTGATCGGGATGGGTGGCAGTAGCCTGGCGCCCGAGGTATTTGCCAAGACTTATGGAGTTTCGGATGGATTTATAGACTTGAAAGTTTTAGACACCACAATACCCACTTCTATTCTCGAATTGGAACGTAGTCTAGATCTATCAAAAACTCTTTTCATAATTAGCAGCAAGTCTGGCGGCACAATCGAAGTGATGTCATTGTTCAAGTACTTCAGACAAAAGATGTCAGATTTGTTGGGTGAGAATCATGGTAAGAATTTCATAGCAATAACCGATCCGGGAACTAGCTTGGGCAAGCTTGCTTCTTCTAGTGGTTTCAGAAAAATCTTCCTGAATCCTCCAGACATAGGTGGTCGATTCAGCGCGTTATCCTATTTCGGTCTTGTGCCTGCCAGTTTGTTGGGATTAGATATAGACTTTTTGCTTACGCGAGCGTCTCAAGCTGCTGAAGCCTCGGGTTCTGAGGCGGTATCACTAGAAAGTCCTGGAGCGTGGTTGGGTGTGATTATGGGCGAGGCGTCACTGCATGGGAGAGACAAGCTTACATTGATCATGTCGCCTTGTATTTCCAGTTTTGGATGCTGGCTGGAGCAGTTGATTGCCGAGAGCACCGGAAAGGGAGGCAAGGGGATAATCCCGATTGACCTAGAACCAGTGGGTGTTCCTGAAGTCTACGACAATGACAGGCTCTTTATTTATATGCGAGTAGACGGAGATTTCACATTTGATAGGGCGGTAAGCGATCTTGAGAGAGCGGGCCATCCTGTTGTTACTCTTCGTCTCCATCACAGTTATGATCTGGGAAGGGAGATATTCCGTTACGAGTTCGCGACTGCGTCCGCCGGGGTAGTTTTGGGAATAAATCCGTTTGATCAGCCTAATGTTCAGGAATCCAAAGATATTACCAGTAAGCTACTTTCGGCCTTTGTGGAGGAAGGAAAGACTCCGGATGCAGAAAAAATGGAACCTCGCAATGAAAACTTCAGAGAGGGAATAGGCCGGTTTTTAGGTTGCATCAAGCCTCATGACTATTTAGCTTTTAATGCATTTATACACCCTTCTCAAAGTGCGACTGAGTTGCTCCAAGAAGCCAGACAGATAATTCGAGATCGTTTCAAGATTGCCACAACTTTGGGATTTGGTCCGAGATATCTGCACTCTACTGGGCAAATACACAAAGGAGGAGCCGACAAGGGTGTTTTCATAGTCATAACCTCAGATGAGAAAGAGGACATTCAGGTACCAGGAGAGAAATATTCGTTCGGGACATTGAAACAGGCTCAATCGATAGGAGACTTTCAAGCCCTAAGAAATAAAGGTAGGAGGGTGATCAGGATTCATCTTGGTGAGGAGTCGGATCTTGAAAAATTGATTGACGTTATCAAATGAATGCTAATTTAAACCGATTCGTTTGCTTATGGATGTTTCTTAAACAATTCCACGTTCTATTCAAGGCGCCTGTTTTTTGGGGAATCATGACCTCGAATTGCAAGAGGCGCCGTTTAATCATCCATCTGTTAAAATTGCCTGTTGTTTTGAAGAACTTCTCGTCTGGCAAGGGTGAGACAGGTTCTGTATATTGTGGTTTTCAAATTTCTTTGCGCGTTGAGTCACTAATCATACGTCGATAAGTTGGGTCATGATCAAATCTTCTTTTAAGACTTCTATATTAAAAGACCCCATTTTTTTGGGGTTGGTCTGTTTATTAATTCTTTCTTTGCCTGTCCATTTTTTCGATAGGCAAATATTTACTTTTCTGAATGATCTTCATTGTCCTTCTATGGATATATTCTGGATATCCTTCACCACTCTGGGAGATGGACTGTTAATATGCATGATTCTTGGTTGTTTTTTACTGATCAATCCACGAATAACGTTCCTGGGGCTACTGGTTTTTCTCTTATCGTCAATGGCAGTCCATGTTCTAAAATATCTCATGCCTACTGCGCGACCTTTGGAAGCGCTAGGATTTGTGCACATAACTGGACCGCTGCTGAGATGGGGGAGTTTTCCATCAGGCCACACTGCCGCTGGTTTTTCAGCTACACTTGTTTTGATGGGATATGCGAAAGGATTCTTGACTAAGGCATTAATATTGTTGATGGGAACGCTGATCGCGCTATCACGTATTTTTGTGGGGGCCCATTTCCCGTCAGACGTGTTATGGGGAACAATCTGCACGCTAACAATCTACTATTTGGTTCAGACAACGATCTGGGCCAAATTTGAAAGTAATCTTCCACTGCGCCCTGACTTTAGCAACAAAGTCTTTAAGTTCTTCTTTTACATTCAGGTCGCGATAAGCCTGTTTGGTCTTCTGGTGTATTCAACGAAATTTGCCGAGTATACTCCAGCCGCTTTAGCGATTAGTGTCGGGGTCATAGTCTTCATGTGTATCAAACTGTTTGAAATAGCGCCCTTGTCAAAAAATAGTTAAGTCCTGTAGCTGGCTTGGTAAGGGCTTCATCGTGCGTTAAACTATGTTTTGGTTTTGAGCGAGTTGATAGATCAGATTGTTTTTCAATGAGACCTGATGCCATTTCCTCTTGCATCCCGCTATCTTTTTAATCTGGTGAAAATACCCTGAAGAAAAGGCACAAATTTTGGAACCCTTTCTCGTTGTACGAGCAACGTTAAATAAATTCCGATTATTACATAGATGATGGCCGGAGCCGGCAATGTTATTTCAGCTGGAGTCAATCCAGATCTTACCAAGCGCTCGGTCATCAAAGTCATCGCATAATAGATGAAAACAGCCCCTAGGCCTACGGACGCATTATTAAGGCGGCTTTTGCCCAAGTTCAAGACTCCGATGGGAAAAGCTATGAAGGCCAAGGCGAGACAGGATAAAGGATGTGTAAATCTCTGGGTTATAAGTAAGCTCGCGTGAATACGAGCTCTAGCATAATAAGAACGTGAGACATGATCGTTCGGATCTTCCAATGGCGGTAATGAATTAATGCGCTCTTCAATTTCTTTAATTGAAAGTTCTTCAAGAGATTTGGGGGCTGATTCAATAACATTTTTGTCTAGATGATATCTGAAAACATATGATTCGAATGCGAGAGCGCCCGTTGAATCACCGAGTTGATCTTCTCTTAATATGACCCCATCGCGCAAATCTAGAATAAAAGCCTTGCCTTCAGGATCTGGAGAAACTTTCCCTTTTTTGGCTATAACGATGCTAGTTTCTTTGGGGTCGGAAGATTCTCTCAGATAAATGCGACTCATGACTCCGCTGGCCGAATCAATTTTTTCCACATATAGCATTAGGTCCTTAAGCTTATCAAAAAATACGCCTTCCTCAATTCCCGCGTCCATTCTTTTTGTGAGCGCTTCTTGCATCAAACGCTTGCCTTCTGAAATTCCCTTAGGGATAAGCCACATGGTGCATAGTAAACTAATTGAGAAGCCCAAGAGTCCGATTACAAGTGTTGGTGGAGCCAGCTTCAAAATTGAGATGCCTGCTGCTTTGATTGCAGATATTTCATTGTCTGCAGCCAGGCGTCCTAAACCCAGCAGTATCCCTGCAGTAATGGAAAGGGGCGCAACTGTAACCAAAGCCCCGGGCAAGGCATTTGCAAGAACCTGGAATAGTATGATAGTCAATTCCAGGCCGGACTCCATGCCTTTTTGGAGCAACGGCAAAAATCCTGCTATCAGTCCGGCTCCCAAAAATATTACGAAAGAGAATAAGGAAGATGTGGCTATTTCCCTAAAAACATATCTTTCAATTATGCGCATACCGAGCAACAAAATCTCCGATAAGACAATTACATGAAGCCTATTTTAATAACACCTGTTCGTTCTGACAAACAGGAATGATATCATCGTGGACAGCTATCTATATCACTATTTTGAAATATGGCCGAGGTTTGGTTTTCAAATCTAAAGTTTTTGTGACGCAATTGCGAACATCACCCCTTGGATCAATGCCAACAGATGTGGTAATTTCTTTCACCTTTTCTGGGAAAGCTTACGCATGAAAATGGATTTTTCAAAGTTTTTTTACATGAGGGTATGTTTCTGGCTGGTTGGGCTGAACGTTGGTGGGATAACTGCTTATACAGGCCGTTATTTCCAAAATAATGATGCCGTAGTCTATATCGAAATGGGAGAAGCAATTTGGACCGGACGCTGGTGGGATGCGGTCAATTTCACGTTCAGCCCTGTCTATTCAATTTTTGTGAAGCTATTTCAGTATGTTGTTCCAACATCACCTGATAATGAAATCATAATGTTAAAAATGCTCAATGTGTTTGTGCTTGTGGTCTGCATGGCATGTTTTGAATTTTTCATGGCATCGTTGAAACGCTCATGGCAAGCAATGAAGTCTTCGCAAGACAACCCCCTAGACTGGGAATATATCGCCTTGGTTGGATACGCAGTTTTTCTAGTTTCTTCTTTGGTGTCTGTGAGGACAAGACTCATAAATCCAGACATGCTTGTTATGGCAGTCTGTTTTGTGTGTTTCTCAACAATACTGTCTATAAACAGAGGTGATGAGAATTATTCACGATTCGTGTTTCTCGGATTAGCCATAGCTATTGGTTATTTGACCAAGGCATTTTTCTTTCTCTATGCGCCTGCGTTGATCTTTTTTGCGGCTTTATCCTGCAAATCGTGGCGTAGGGCCTGGAAGCGATGTGTAGTGACGTTGGGGGTAGCTCTAATAATATCAGGGCCTTTGTTAGTCGGGTTGTCAATTAAAAAGGGATCATTTTCCTATGGAGAGGGGGGGCGTCATGTTTACGCAATCCTTTTCGGTTCAAAAGGGGAGCCGATTAATCCGGGATTAGTCTTGAATGAAATTCCCCGGACCGTTGAGTATGAGTACGGAAATATAGTAACCAGGCCGCTCACCTATGATGTGAGCTATTGGAGTATTGGAATTCAGCCAGAGCTGAAAATTGATGAGCTGTTCAAGTTGTTTTTTAAGAATCTTTTGGAAGTTTTTGATCAATCCCCATGGTTCTTGCTTGTGATAATCTGGTTTAATTACAATATTGCTACAGGATTATTTAAAATTGGCACTATAGCTCCTGTATCACCGCAGCTAGCTCTAATTGGTTTAGGAGTTCTAGGTGTAGCTCTTTTTGCATTAGTTTCCATGGAGCCCAGATATGTGGCTCCATTCATGTGCTGTTTTACGGCTGGTATGAGTCTGTCAATAAGATCAGGCGCTAAAACAGGTCAAACAGGCAAAGCGCAGAAGGTAAGCTCATGGGTTTTAACAATCATATTGCTAGGCGTTCTGGTTGACTCAGTGGTGGACCAGTCTCAAAGAGGCCTGGTTTCAACTCTCAGCAAGCCATCATACAAGGAATCATATGAAGAAAATTTCGCTGTTCGCAAGTTCTTAAACGAATACAATATATATCCTCCTGACAAGGTCGCGGTTATAGGCAGTCCCCCGAGTCACTGGGCAAGAATGGCTGGATTAAGGATCACCGGAGAGATTCTATTTGAAGACGAGTTTATGAGGGCTGAGGATTCAGCGAGGCTTCGGGCAGTAGATTCTTTACGCAGTTCAGGCTACAAGGCTGTCGTAGGAATTGGTAATCGTTACGATTCACTGAAGAATGAGGGCTGGAGAAAGGTTCCTGGCACGAAGAATTTTTACGCGATTATTCTGTAAATGCCATAGAAAGTTTTCGGAATTCATATCGCCAAAAAATGAACGGCGAAGTCAAAATGTTTATTAAGACTACCGCCGTTCGTTGTAACGAGACAAATTTACTAGGCAAGATTGAATTGGTTTACTTCTTGTCCTTCTGGGCTTTTCGTTTTTCTTCGTCCCTTATTTCTCTTCTAAGCAATTTTCCTACCTTGGATTTTGGAAGCATATCCCTGAATTCAATGTATGAAGGAACCTTGTAAGCGGCGAGTTGTGAAGAACACCAGTTGATTAGTTCGGCAGCGCCGACACCTTTTGCGTCATCTTTTAGTACTACGATTGCTTTTATTCTTTCTCCAACTTTGGGATCAGGAACACCTATAACGCATGCTCCGACAACGACCGGGTGATCCTGGAGGACAGCTTCGACCTCTGAAGCCGATACGCGGTAGCCTTTGTGTTTCAGGATATCAGCCGAGCGTTCTACGTAGAATATTTCTCCATTCTCACTTCCGCGGACGTAGTCGCTGGTTCTGTAATAAACGTCGTCTCCGATTTTTACGAATGAGGTAACCGTTTCTTGAGGCTTGTTCAAATATTCTTTCATCGCGTGGGCGGAGGTGACAACAAGCTCTCCTACTTCACCAACAGGGACTTCGGTCAGCGTTTCTGAGTCCACGATCAATGGCTTTCTGGAAGGTAAAGGTTTTCCAATGGACATTGGCGCAGGGTCTCCAGCGTCTAAGGGAGAGTAGGAGACATGTCCGGCTTCAGTAGACCCATAAACTTGATAGATGGGAATGTTTGCGCGTTCTTTCCATCTTTGCAGAACTTCTCTCGGGAGAACGTCACCGCCGCAAAAACAATACCTTAGCGAGCTTATGTCATATGTATCCTGTCTATCGTTTTCGAGGATCATCCGATAGAGCGCCGGTACGCCGAGCATCCACCTGGCCTTGCGCCTCTGAATCTCCATTAGTATTGAATCAACTTGTGGTACGGGCATTAGAACGGTTGTTGCGCCGACGTTAAGGCCGATGGCCATGAAAAGTCCCAAAGCCATGATGTGGAACAAGGGGTTAATAGCAATATAAACATCTTCGCCATGTTTTAGGTGTCCTACTGTGAGCCAGTCTGTTATGTCGTTGACATAAGAGGTGTGTCCCCAGTGATTTCCTGGCACTCCTTTTGGAAATCCGGTGGTACCACCGGTGTAAAGTATGTACGAAAGATCCTTAATCGGATCTATTGACACTTTGGGAGGATTGGCCGGGCTGCCTAGCAATTTCTTGAATGGTATTGTTTCATCGCCACCCTTGACAGTTCCGTGAGGCTTTTTGTCGAACAGATAGGCCACCAGCCTCTTTATGGGGTTAACCAGGTCAATCAGATTGGTGCAGATGATTTTTTCGAGGGTTGTCTTGTGGATTACTTCTTTCACATATCCGTAGTTAGTGTCGTGACAAACGATTGCGCGAGCGCCTGAATCATTGACCATATATTCAAGTTCATGGGATGTATAAATGGGGGACACAAGCACGACGACAAGTCCGAGCTTTTGAGCTGCAAGAAATGCGATAACGTATTGGACGCAATTCGAAAGGTATAGGATAATCCTGTCGCCTTTTTTTAGGCCCAGGCCAGCAAGCCCGGTGGCGAATCGATCAACCATGTCACGCAGTTTTCTAAAAGAAAACTTTTCTCCAAGAAATATTATGGCAGCATTATTAGGATATTTTTCACAAGCTTTTTCAAAGCGGGTAAAAGTGAGTTCCGGGTTCATTGTCCGCCTCCAGTTTAATTTCCGAAATAGGCTGACTTAACATCCGGATTATCCATCAATTCCAGGTTGGTGCCTTCCACGACAGCAGCTCCATTTTCCAGGATGTATCCATAATCTATTATCGGCATTATGGGACGGGCATATTGTTCCGAAACTATAATGGAAGCTCCACGCTCGTCCCTTATATTCTTGATTGATTTGGCCAACAGGTATTGAATTACTGGACTCAGCCCTAGCAGTGGTTCATCGAGCAGTAGCAATTTAGGCTGGGCCATCAAAGATCTTCCAATAGCCAGCATCTGCTGCTCTCCTCCACTCAGGAAACCGCCCAAGCGGTTTATTAGTCTCTTGAGGGCCGGAAATATTGTAAAGACATATTCAAGAGTTTCTTTTGCCTGTTTGGCGGTAGCAAGATATCCACCAATTCTTAAGTTCTCCAATACGGTGCTTTCAGGAAAAATACGTCTTCTTTCTGGACAGAGAACTATGCCATTTCTTGCCCTGGCTGCAGGAGCCATTGTATTGATGCTTGAACCATTGAATATGATATCCCCGCGGATAGTTATTCTCTCCCCACCGGCCATTTCTTCTTTTTTCCGAATGTCTAGCATTATGCCGGAAAGGGTGTACATCAATGTGGACTTTCCAGCGCTGTTGGCCCCGAAAACCCCAACA
>JBFXII010000074.1:0-9956 GCA_050176095.1 Desulfomonilaceae bacterium | reverse complement strand
CGCCATACCTTCCGTCCATTGATCAAGATCTGACGCAGTATAAAGACCCAGAGCCGGCTTTCCAGTTGTGCCGGCTGACGCGTGTATCCTAACTATCTCAGAGCGATCCACGCAGTTCATGCCGTAAGGGTACGTGTTGGTGAGATCCTTCTTTACCGTGAAAGGGAATTTTCCAAGATCCGATAACTTCCGCAATTCGTCCGGCTTCACACCCTGTTGATCAAATGACCCGGTATAAAACGGGTTCCTCTCATAAACATATTGCAGTTGAACCTTTAGCCTCTGAAGCTGAAAATCCTTCATCTGATTTTCAGACATCGTTTCGAATTTTTCATCCCAGTATTTTTGGGACATCATACCTCCAACCAGCGCCTTTTGGCTCTGAGTGTTTGATTCAAAAGTCAATATGTTATGCAATCAGGGTTTTTAAGTCAATGCTCTGAAGGGTGGTTGAATGCTAAAGGATTGTAAATAGGGGGTTTGGAGGATATATGTGGAGCCGCATGGCCCCCCGAAGGGAGAGCTCATGCGGCGTTAGCTTATTCACTTATTCGGCGTCAGACTCCGTTATTTCTTGTCTTTGCCATTAACCGGCGCCTGTAAGCTCTTTAGTCCATCGGTGAGCTTCTTGTATCCGTCTGTCACCATCTTGGAGCCCTGATCGGCCTCCTTTTCGCCTTTGATTAAGGTATAACCCTTCATCATCTGGGCATGACCTTCAGATATTGTTTTTTGAGCAGGGGAAAGCTCCTTCTTCGTCTTGGACCATGCTGCTTCCGTCTCTGCCATCATTTTATGGCCTTCCAGCATCATCTTCTCTCCTGCGGCCTTATCCTTGTTTGTCGTTACCATCTGAGCGCCTTCGATAAAGGTCTGCGCGCCCTTGGTAAGCAGTTCTGTGGGGTTTACCACCTGCGCGGCTTTGTCCCCAGGTTTGACTAAATCCGTTTCAGAAGCCTTGGCCTTCTTGTCCGCCAGCGTAGCCTTTACATCCGCCGCCTTGTCCTTCGGCGTATCGGCGCTATATGCCACGTCCGAACCAAATCCAACACCGGCTATAAGCGCGAAAGTAATTGCCGTTACTGCGAAAATTCGTCCAAAACCACTTTTCTTTTCCATCTTTGAATTCCTCTTCAACTGTCGTCCTGTTGGATCATGGCAGGCCCCACGAGAGAACACGACTATAGAATCTCCCGCTGCAACGGGCTCAACCCCTTTGCTCCAACTTTCCTGATGCTGACAACAACCCTTTAGCTTTGTTTCATCTCGGGTTCCCACACGAATCACTTTTTTTTAAAAACAATCAAAAATTTCTGGATGCCCGAATCTCGAAACCGTACGACAACCTAAAAACAGGGATATAAATTAATCCATATTAAATCCGTGGCATTATTACATTTAATTCATATTCAACCTAATAGGTTAGGGATTTACGCATCGGGCGTTTTATGCTATGATATATGAATGAATTTTAAAACTTATCCACTTCAAAGCACTGGTGAGCGCGGTAAAATGGTAGTCACCCCAAAAATAATTAGGCGTCTACTTGTAATGGTGTTTTGCTGCCTAGCCGGCCTGGCGTCAGCTTCAAACGCTGCGGATTATTTCACCCAGGGCTGCGCGGCGTCAATGTCAAGACAATGGGATTCTTCCATTGAGTTCTTCAACAAAGCTATTGAAATTAATCCTGAAAATACGGCTGCCTACATACAGCGCGCCACTTCTTTTCAAATGGTCAATAGAATTGACGACGCAATAAAAGACTACGAAACAGCCCTCAAACTCAAACCGGATTACTATCTGGCGTTTGAATATCTCGCTCATCTGTATGAATTGAAAAATGAACCGGCAAAGGCGCTGGAAATTTATAACCGGGCGCTACCACTGGTAAAAGACCCAAAATGGCGCTCCATAATCACCTGGAAAATGGCGCAAGCTAAAAAGAAACTGGCCTCTCAACGTGTCAAACAGTAATAGAATCCCCCACGACCATGTGACCTCCGACTATCCCCCGTCGTGTTGAGTACCCGTATTTAACGTCCCCTCATGTGAACCATCGATCTCACATATAGCGCTTCTCAGTTTTTGTTCAGAAACAAAACCAGAATTGAAGACGGTTCTTACAGGTTTTAAACCCAATAATCTAAATATCAGCAATCGGATTAAAGATTTAATGTCGACCGACTGTAGATGCGTGAAAGATTAATAGAGCAGAAAAAATACTTGACACAATTTATATATAATGATATTCAATTTACAGTATATCTCGACATGATTCATAGCTAATCAGCTATGGCCTCTCTTTTGAGCTGAGGCCGCAAATGTTGACTTCGAGTTTGCGGCCTCTGTTCCTGTCACTTCAATTACAATCAAGCGCTAATGTTCCTTGAATTTCCCCGTTTCAATACATTTGCCAGTCCCTAAAGGCCAATTCAATAGCTTTCCCTGCTGATTATGTCTCCCTTAAAGCGTCGACAATCTTAAGTCTTGAAGCTCTCCATGCGGGCAATAGTCCACCGGCGAGCCCCATCCCCAGGGCAAACAGCATGGTATCTGCAACGATAGCCGGTGTCAGGGCAAATCCAAAGGCTAACTCGGAGAATGTCTCCCAATTCATTGTTGAAATTGTCAAAAACTGCAAGCCGGAACTACCCAAGAGTCCAACAAGTCCGCCTATTAGACCGAGCGTGATCGATTCGGCAAGAAACGCGACCAGTATGCTGGCCCTTGTGAAACCCAAGGCTCGCATGGCCCCTATTTCCCGGGTCCTGTTCGCCACTGCCGTATACATGGTGACCATGGCCCCAAGGATCGCCCCCAGGCTGAAAAAAATGGTCATTGCAAGACCGAGAATGCGTATGAACTTGGACATCAGTTCTGACTGGTCACGGTAGATATCGATTTCCCGTTTTACCTGAACACTCAAACGAGGATCCGACACAAGTCTTTTTTTCAAAGCGCTGAAACTTTCTGAACCAAGCACTTTCATGATAACCGAGGAATAACTGTTTCTCCTGAATGCGGCCATAAGCTGATCGCCATCAGCCCATAACTCGGAGCTGAAAGCTGTTTTCCCCGCGTCAAAGATCCCTACTACATCCCAATCAATCAGCGCGAAACGTATCTTGTCGCCTATCTGCGTATTCTCGACCCTGTCGGCGATGTTCTTGCCTGCCATTACCTCATGCGAACCGGGTCTTGGCGCTCGCCCTTCGATGATTTTCACCTGAGGCCTCAGCTCGTGCGAATGCTTACCGACCCCTCTTACTATCACGTTGATTGGAGCTTGACTGACCTTCCTTGGTAGGGTCACCAGAACCAGAGACTCTTTTGAGGCTACAGGGTCTCCAATTGCATTCATGGCTACCTCCGGTTGCGAGACAATTATCGACGCCTCGTTGCGCTCTACCGAACTCGATACCTCCGTTTCCGCTGCTCCTCTCAAGACAATTACATTTTCCACTGAACCGGTATCCACAAGTGTCTGTTCAAGCCCCTCGGCAAGCATTAACACGGCTGCGAAAACAAACGAAACCAGGGACATCCCTCCGGCAGTAAGAACTGTTGTGAACTTTCGAGTTAACAGATTGCGATAACTGTAGCTTAAAGGAATGGCCACTTGTTTTGACTGTTGTAAATATGAAACTTACGCAAAAAGGGGATCAGAGATATGCCTACGGTTTAAAATGATACGCTTTTATGGGCGTGACGGGATAGCTGCTAATTTAGCGCTAACCCTCACGCCCTTTAACTGACCTGATCGATACAATGCATATCAGGACCGGTTTGTAGCCGATCTGGCTTAACCAGGTTGCTTTTCTGGCCGGTCAGATCTTCTCAACTATCATGGCTGCGCCCATGCCACCACCAACACATAGTGTGGCAAGGCCTGTCTTGACATCAGGACGTTTCTTCATTTCGTGAAGCAGTGTGGTGAGAATACGGGCTCCCGAAGCGCCGATCGGATGCCCGAGAGCTATAGCGCCACCGTTGAGGTTGACTTTGCTCATGTCCAGATTGAGGTCTTTGGCGCATGCCAGAGCCTGTGCGGCAAAGGCTTCGTTAGCCTCAACCAGATCTATGTCTTCAATTTTCATTCCGGCCTTTTCAAGAGCCTTTCTTGTGGCAGGAATGGGGCCTAGGCCCATGACCTTGGGATCCACACCTGCTGAAGCATACGACACTATCCTGACCATTGGTTTCATATTCATTGCCGCTGCAGCCTCAGCGGAAGTGACCAGAATAGCGGCGGCGCCGTCATTGATACCAGAGGCGTTACCTGCAGTCACTGTCCCATCTTTCCTGAAGGCAGGTTTGAGTTTTGTGAGAGCCTCTATGGTGGTGCTTGCCCTCGGATGTTCATCAGTGTCAAATACCTTGGGATCACCTTTGCGCTGAGGAATGACAACCGGGACGATTTCATCCTTGAAACGTCCCTGTTCGATTGCCGCCACGGCATTCATCTGGCTTCGTAAGCCGAATTCATCCTGTTCCTGTCTGGACAGGTTATATTGAGAGGCAACGTTTTCGGCTGTAACACCCATGTGATAATTGTTGAATATTTCCCAAAGGCCATCATGGATCATGAGGTCAACCAGGACGTTGTCGTTCATCCTTGCTCCCCATCTGGCAGCCTTCACCGCATACGGAGCAGCGGACATGTTCTCGCAACCACCGGCTACTACAACACTAGCGTCATCAGCTCTAATACATTGTGCCGCAAGAGACACCGACCTCAAACCGGAAGCGCATACCTTGTTAATTGTCATTGCAGGAATTTCCTGAGGGATTCCGGCGTTTATAAGGACTTGCCTGGCCACGTTCTGTCCCTGACCTCCCTGCAGAACACAACCAAAAATCAACTCATCAATCTTGTTTACATCAATACCGGTCCTCTTGATGAGTTCTTTCACCACCAGAGTTCCAAGGTTCACAGCCGGAACACTCGCTAAAGCTCCCCCAAATGAGCCGACCGGAGTTCTCACTGCGTCGACAATTACGACATCCTTCATGTTTTCCTCCTATTTTATGCCCGCAAAACCGGTTTTTCGAGATGGTTAATATCTTTTGGGAATATTATTTTTTACCACAAACCAGACGCTCTAACAATAAGCTAGAACAATACCCCATCAACACCTAGTCGACGCACAGCTCTTGTGGAATAGGGATTTTCTTCTCCCTATAATATCTTATCGCCCCGGGATGAAGCGGGACCTTCAACCCCATCACGGCTTTATTAAGCGATATGTTGGCGCATGCAGGGTGTATTTTGGATAAATAATCCAAATTCTCAAAAATCGTTTTGGTCAGCTCATAAATCACCTGAGTATCTAACGCAACCGTCACGCCAAGTATGTTATTTTGACCAACTGTTTGAATGTCCTCGTCCTGACCCAGGTACGTTCCCGCGGGAATTTTCATGGCTACCACATCAGGCATGGATTCTTTTCTCAAATTTCCTATGTCTGATTCGGATAAAGGTATGAACCTGAAGAAACCCTGGTTTTGCTGAGCAAAGAAGTTGACCGAGGGTATGGGCAAACCACCGGCCAGACTTAACGCCTGAATAGACCCGGCTTTCCACGCCTCTAACGCCCCAATGTTGGTCACTGTCCTGATCTTGTAATCCTTCTTCGTTCCCAGCGTGTCCTTCAATAGCTGCTCGGTGATATACCTGCTAGAACTGTCCGGCAATCCGCTGCCAATCATAAGGCCTTCAAGGTCCTGAATCGAACCACTGTTGAACCGTTCCGACCGAACTATCAAGTGAAGAAGCTCCGGCCACAGTATCGTGATGGACCTTAATTGCTCCAACGGGCGATCCTTATAAATCCCCAGGCCGAAGTAGGCGCTTTTACAAAAGAATTCATCAGCCATGATCAGGTCGGCGTCTGCTATCCTTATGGCTTCTATGTTCTCTCTGGCCCCCTCCGAAATGGCCGCTGACACCCGTATGCCCAAGCTCTTGAGCTTTGTGGTCCAAAGAGACGCAAGCCCAAGACCTACCTGATAGTCAACACCACCAGGCGCCCCCGTGGCCATCAATAAACTGATTCTGGACGATTTCGTTGGACGCGCCTGAGCATAGCCCATCAAAAAACTCGACAATACAGCCAATACGATGCCGGTTGATAACCAGTAGCGTTTCTTAATAAATTTAAAATATTTAAGCATTCCGGACTCTAGTTTTGATCATCTACTTTTTCACTCAATATCGATTACCGGTCAATCTTTTGTAACTTATTTGTTGAACACATTAAAAGTATTAAGTAGACTATAACACTTAGGAAAGATATATTGATGAACACTGTTGAGCTAAGCAATTGAAGATATTATATTATCATTTAGTGGCTCGTTAATTTATATAGTAAATATTCCCAGAGAACATGTTCACGCTCTTTAAAAATAAGTCATCATGGCGCCTATCGCACTGTGTCAGCATGCTAACGTGGCTGGCACTTTCTTTTGTTGCGGCGCCGATGGTAGAAGGGTTTCAGGCGGAAGTAACGCCTGGCGGCGGTCATTTTCAACACGTCGCGGATAGGGTAGGCAATTCATGCAAACTGGCCCTTGACCTTTCATCCGCCCAGAGTGTCATAGCTGATACACTCACAGCGGCGCCGGTAGATAAGGCGCAGAATTCGCTGGAGAAGTTCTTGTTCGAAATGACCAATGCGCAACGAGCTAAAAAAAACCTCCGCCCCTTAAAACCTAGCACGAAAATGGATAAACTTGCATTTGAACACAGTCTTGACATGTGCGGAACCAATTTATTAGCACACGAATCTGATTTGTTTCCCAAAGGACGACGCAAATTTCACGAGCGTATGGCGGGAATTGGTGTCACATCAGGCGCAGAGAACATAGCCTTTCATTCGGACATCAAGGATCACAGAAAACTAGCCCAGATAATAGTGGATGGTTGGATGAAAAGCTCAACACACCGGAAAAATATACTTGATGAGAGATTTAGCTTCATAGGGCTTGGCGCCAAGGCTTGTAAAAATGGCCTGATTTACGTCACGCAACTTTTTTCGGACGGACAGGAAACGACCAGGAGCAGCGGAAAACGATGAAATTATCCGTCCTTGAGATCCGTGATGGGCGTCCATTAAAGAGTTTGACCTCAATTATTGTGACAGGTTAGAGGTGTTTCAGCGATGTTAAAAAATTATGTTCATTTTGCTTTTGTTTCGGTATCGCTGCTATTTTTGTTTGGATGCGCCTCTACCACAATGACTGAAAAAACGGACTCCGGCCCTAAGCGACAACCCATAATCGAGGAAGATATCACCGATAACCGGTCTCCCGGCGTGAGTAATCCCGCTCCGAGTCCATCGGCTCCTCCCGCGGGAGGAGTGTCTCCACCCGGCTCGGTCCCTTACTATCCTCCCTCGCCTACTCCAGATGACTCCACAAAAACCCCGCGAAGGTTTCACTGGAAGGATAACCGTTAAGAGTTAGACGAACCTACAATTTTTAGTATTTTTAGGAACATGTGTTGTTCGAATGTGTCACACTGCTATATTTGATGTCTGTTTGAAACTGATAGTGGTTGCTCTAAGTTACAGTCAGTTTCATGGTGGTATGTGATCTGGGAGATTAATTGATGCCCGAAATTCTTTTTAGCGCCCCTTTCCTGTTTGTATGCGCTACTAATTTCTGTCTTTTCCTCATTGTCTCAACCTGGAGTTTTCTACCGGTATTTGTTGTTGAAACGGGCGGAGCCACGGCTGACGTCGGTCTTTTAATGGGCTCCTTAGGCGTATCATCCCTAGGTTCACTACCTCTAATCGCTCCACTGATTGATAAACATGGACGAAAACTCTTCATCGTCTCCGGTATTCTTGTAATCGGCTTATCCAACGCAGGCTTTCTGCTTTTTGATTCCTATTCTCATCTCATGATACTGGTCCGACTGCTTCAGGGAGTGGCTTTCGCTGCTTGTTTTAACGGCTGCGCCACGGCAGTGATCGATTTACTTCCCCAGAACTATCGTGGCCGGGGAATCGGTCTGTTCGGTATATCAGGATCCCTGGCCGTCGCAATAGGACCCTTTTTCGGAGAACAGGTCCTTCTCAAATACGGATTTGACTATTATTTCTACCTTCTCATAGCATTCGGCCTGGTTGGATCAGTGTTCGCCCTTTTTGTCAAGGAAAGCCCCCGCGAAACGTCCGGGAGAACCAACCTGCCTGGTTTCTTCCCCACCGCTTTTAACGGCGGACACCTGGGAATGATGACACTGGCTGCCATTTTCGGCTCCGGTTTCGCCGCTATGAATACCTTCTTTCCCCTGCAGGCCAAGAGCCTTAATCTTCAGGCCGGCATATTCTTTACCTGTTACGGGGCAAGTCTAATCTTTGTTCGCCTCTGCTGTGGCGCCGTTATCGATCGACTTGACAGAGATAAGCTCATACTTACGTGTTTGGCGGCCTTTGGCTTCCTACTGATTTTCACTTCTCAGATTACCGTAATGTTCCAGACCATTCTCCTGGGCGCCTTATTCGGCCTATGTCAGGGAATCTCCTATCCTGCCATGATGGCCAAGATGGTCGACAAATCCGATGAAACCAATCGCGGGGTAGTCGTAGCCCTGTTCACCGGATCTTTCGGAGTAGGAATAAATGTTTCAGTACTGGCTTGGGGTATGATTGGTGAAATCAAAGGATTAGTTTTTATGTTTATTCTGGGCGGAATCGCCATGTTTATCAGCGCCGCCATATTTTGGGCCGGCGTGACTCTACGGTCAAATGTCTATCAGAAACGTCGGGTCTTTTGACCATGCTCCATCAACGCGTAGATTAGAGACGGTAAAGCCAACTTGGCAAATCAATACGCACAGCCTTAATACAAGTCCTCATGTTCTTCCCGACTCACAGCCACTAGGTTATAAACTTATTGGCGCATCCTCCACGCGATTCCTGCGGCTTCATTGCATTGCGGCTTAACCTCTTTCCGGTAGTGTTCTATTGCGTCTATCGAAAGCCTTGTCGGCATGAAACCAAAACTAATCTGGTTTATCACCCATGGGCTCATTTACACCCAGATCGCCGTCAGCGTCACAATTAAAGCTGTTAACGTGCCTACAGCCATGCCGGACTCGATCCGGCATCAACAATTCCTGACAGTCCCGATTACACGTCAATAACAGACTAAATCATGAGCTCAATCAGTGTCGCCTTTCGAAGAGGACTGTATTTGGCAGATCCAATCCTTCACAGCAATCCCAAACTTCAGCATACGCTCAGCATAGGGTCTAAGTTTAAAAAAGGGCCATACTTGGCGATAATGTTCAGACTGCTGAACTCCAGTTGATCGTCGAAAGGGCCTGTGCTCAATCGGAACCGGGAATCGGTCCTCCAAGCCATGAAACCCCAGGCAGTAATCTTCTCCTGTAAGGCCCTCGGGCGCCTGGTCTGCGCGTAAGAAAGGGATCAACTAGCAGCTTAGAAGAATTAACGGGGTCGACCAAATTGCCGACGGTGCTAAAGAGACGTTTGTTGGAGGATTTACTCAGGTGAGGGTACTGGCGCCTAGAACTAAAAAAGCCGGAAGGAACTCTTCCGGCCTTTTTGTTTTACAAGGCTATGAATTACCTGCAACCCGCGCTTGCTGGGGCGCTGAAAACGTTGACAGGTGTGCAAGGAACGGCTGCTGTCACATAAGCTGGATCACCAAGATCAATTGGGCAGCACTGCTCACCGGCGGTAAGCTTGCCGGTGAATATAGGAGTGCCAACCAGAGCTACCGCTCTAAACGGAATGCTAAGAGCAGCGTGAATTACGCCAGGAACTAGCGGGGGCTCACAAGCCGGAGCAACAGGACCCCTCAGTGTCACATCCTCGGGAGCCACTAAACAAGGTGAGCTACCATCAAAGGTTGTGTTAGGGATACCGGGAACCGGCCAGGTGCTAACGGTGTAACCCCAGGACATCCCGAAACCAAGAGTACCC
>JBFXII010000073.1:0-9971 GCA_050176095.1 Desulfomonilaceae bacterium | reverse complement strand
ACTTGAGCTGGTCAACGATCAGTCATTTGACGTCATCCTTACAGATCTGCGAATGGAGAAGGTAGATGGAATGCGTATCCTTGAGGAAGCTCGATCCAAAAACCCTTCAGCGGAAGTCATCATGATTACGGGATATGCGACTGTAGACTCTGCGATTGAAGCGATGAAAAAGGGCGCCTATCATTATATTTCGAAGCCTTTCAGAATTGATGCGGTCCGCAAAATCGTCTCAGAGGCAATTGAAAAAGTGCGGCTCAGGCAAGAAAATGATCAACTCAAAAAGGACATCAAACGGCTGGAAAAATCCACTGGTAATACGATCATTACAAAAGATCCAGAAATGAAACGAATCCTGGAGATAACCAGGCAAATATCACGAACAGACTGCAACGTTTTGATTTCAGGTGAATCTGGGACCGGTAAGGAACTACTTGCCAAGTCAATACATGAACAAAGTGACCGATCCACCGGTCCTTTTATCGCCATCAATTGTGGAGTGTTTAGTGAAGATCTCCTGACTAACGAGCTTTTTGGTCATGAAAAGGGCGCATACACAGGAGCGGATTCAACAAAGGCCGGCCTAATTGAACTCTCAAAAGGAGGAACCCTCTTTCTCGACGAAATTACCGAAATGTCTCTCAATATGCAGGTCAAGTTGCTCAGAGTTATCCAGGAGAGAGTAATGATGCGTGTTGGAGGCACTACTCCGATTAAGGTTGATGTCAGATTTGTCGCAGCATCCAATAGAAATCTACAAGAAGCTATTCAATCAAACGAATTTAGAAAAGATCTGTATTACAGACTTAATGTCGTGTCGCTAAATTTGCCCCCTTTGGCTTCTCGAAAAGGCGACATACCAATTCTGTGCCACCACTTCCTTGAAAAACATGCCAAATTAATGTCGAGAAAAGCGCCAATGATATCTAAAGAAGCGCTGGACATCTTGAAGGAATATGATTTTCCCGGAAACATTAGGGAACTGGAAAACATAATTGAGCGCGGCATTGCCCTTGCCCGGGATTCAATAATTGGACCGGAACATCTACCTGATGATATCAGAGATTTCAAAATTACCGCTTTCCGAAAAAAGGATGGCAAATTCCCCACATTGGAAGAGCAAGAGATTGATTATATTCAACGTATCCTGCAGGAAACCGGGGGAAATAAGACTCTTGCCGCTGAAACCTTAGGGATAGATCGCGTCTCCCTGTGGAGAAAAATCAAAAGATACGGTTTAGAATAAAAATTGCGCGTTTAAACAAATTTTAAGAGAAAGGCTTTGGAATCAAGCGCATTTCTATAGCGTGTCTATAAGTGAAGGCTCCACCGCCTTGCAGGCGTGGAGCCTTCACTTATGATCTGGTTTTTGTTAATCGGCTTATTTTTAGCCATGTTCGGCTCCTGAGGAATTTCTTTGGACCGGGTGATTCACGGATTCTGAAATTTTCTGCTACTACTCAAATACAAGGTCTTCAAACACTTAAACCCGCATCGTAGGTTTTCGAACTCGCCTGTCAGCCTTCTGAACTCAGACTGAAGCTTGAACGAACGACGTCGACGTCCCAATTCCATTATTTCCATAGCTGTCCCGGGTTGTCCTTTTTCCGCGAAAGCTACTGCCATCGACATTGCCTGAAACATTTCCGAGAGCTGTCTCATGGGAACCTCCATTGAATGATCTGAAACAAGCCCCAAGGAAATCAAATAACGTGTCATGCCGGTATCATGCTGTTATTACTGCTTTCTATGGCGACTGGTCATAATTATCCATGCTAATATTAGCCGTCATGCCATTGCATTGCGCAACACCAATGGAAGTATTCTCGTTTAAGTCAAATTTATTAGTATGTTGAGAGATACATCGATCAAAGCGGCAGTGTTACATTTTGAAACTTACCGAAGGTTCGAACAATTTTTGAATTTTCCTGATGAAATCATTAGATTTATTGATTACGGTTGTGTAAATAATCTCAGGATGCCTCGTGCCCATGGCCTCGAGGACAACGCCAGCATTTCGATGAGAGGGAGCATGGCCTTTTTCAGAAAGACTGAGGAACCGAAGTCTGAGTTACCGCAAGAATTGATAGACCTACGATCGGATATCGAAAAAACAAAGTTGCCAGATCATGCAAAGGCTTTAGCCCTCAAGGAACTCGACAGGCTTGAAAAGACTGATCCCTCGGCAGCGGAATACGCTATTGGTTTGAACTACCTTGACTATCTGATTGACCTTCCCTGGAATACTTTTACGAACGACAACCTTGACATCGAAAGAGCCTCGGCCATCCTTGAACGTAAACATCATGGTCTCCCCCAGGTGAAAGAAAGAGTCTTGGAGTACCTTGCAGTACGTACGTTACGTAATCAGGGCAGCTACAGCATTCTGGTTGTGGATGATGAAGAAATGGCCCGATCCAACATTCAGCACGTGCTAAATAAGGATGGATATAATGTAAAAACAGCCGCAAATGGCCCAGAAGCAATCAGAATGCTCGAGGTGGAGGACTTTGACTTAGTCATAACTGACTTGAAGATGGAAATGCTGGATGGAGTTGAGCTCGTTAAGCATATCAAAAAAATTTCACCTGGCACGGATGTCGTCATGGTCACCGGATATGCCACGGTGGACACTGCGGTTCGAGCTTTTACTACGGGCGTATCTAATTTCCTGAAAAAGCCCTTCAAACTGGAGGAATTACGTCAGACTGTTACCGAAATATGTCAGAAAAGGAGAAGCGCGCAGATCATTCGTGGCCCCATTCTTTGTTTTGCGGGTCCTCCGGGAACGGGAAAAACTTCCATAGGCCAAGCTATTGCAGAGGCTATGGAAAGAAAATTTGTCCGGCTGTCTCTCGCAGGATTGAGGGACGAGGCGGAGTTAAGAGGACACCGCCGGACCTATGTTGGGGCAATGCCAGGTAGAATAATTAGCGAAATCAAGAGACTTGGAGTTAATAATCCTGTTTTCATGCTGGATGAGATTGACAAAATAGGACAGGACTTTAGGGGGGATCCAGCTTCAGTATTCCTCGAAATACTTGACGCCGAGCAAAACAGAAATTTCGTTGATCACTATCTTGATGTTTCGTTTGATCTATCATCTGTAATGTTTATTGCCACAGCCAACATAGTGGAAAACCTGCCTACCCCATTACTGGACCGTCTGGAAGTAACCTATTTCCCAGGTTATACCGAACACGAGAAACTAAAGATTGCCATGGATTACATGATACCAAACCAGCTCAAAGACAACGGATTATCACATTCGAATATATCATTTACCCATGAAGCCGTAATGAGGCTAATCAATGACTACACCAGAGAAGCCGGCCTCAGAAACCTGGAACGTGAAATAGCAAATGTCGTGCGTAAGCTTGCCATGTTAAGTCTTAAAGAAGGCCTCGGAAAAACAAAAATTGCCATAGATGAAGAATGGATTCCAAAGTTATTAGGGCCACGAAAATACAGACACGAAGTTGCTGACTCCGAGAACCAGATTGGCGTGTCTACCGGGCTAGTCTGGACGGAGTTTGGAGGAGAGATAATTTTCGTCGAATCAACAATAATGAAAGGATCACAACAACTTATTCTAACAGGGTCTTTGGGGGATGTGCTCAGGGAATCGGCCCAGACAGCCTTGAGCCACATTCGAAGCCATGCTGAGTCGTTTGGGATAGATCCGGATTTCTTTTTTGATCATGACATCCATATCCACATTCCAGCAGGCTCAATTCCCAAAGATGGACCTTCAGCCGGCGTGACCATAGCCATTTCACTAATTTCACTGCTTACATCCAGACCTGCAAGGAGAGATGTGGCCATCAGCGGGGAAATAACATTGAGTGGAAACATTCTTCCTGTAAGTGGAATAAGGGAAAAAATCCTGGCAGGCCAAAGAGCAGGCGTAAAAGTGATAGCTCTGCCTGCAAGTAACAAAGTTGATGTAGACGATCTTCCTGAACAAATAAGCCAAGGTATTGAGATTGTTTTAGTTAATAAAATTAGTGAACTCGTCAGCTTAGCCTTGGAACCGGAAAGAAAATTGTGAACCCATGTCATTTTGAAGAGGCAATCGTAATGATCAGGAACAATTAAATTGTTTAGGCCGGAATCTATCACACAATCTGATTCGTGGACCGCCGTTATATTCCAAGACCGAAATTGAGTGGTTGCTCGAATTGCAATTAACAATAAAACAAGTGCTTATACTTATGCTCCTATAATTGAGAGCTCCGGGCCAGAAATCTCACAGTAACATGAAAATCAGACTTGGGGCTCCAACAGCCATGCCTTGTTTAAATCAAACCTTGGTTGTCTTTTTTCTGATGTACAAAGTCTTCAACACCCTGCAAACAGTGTCTCCCTCCTCGTCTGTTACATCTATCGGCAATTCCGGCGTAAATTTTCCCCCCCGAGCAGTATTTTGCAGGATTTCAGATATCAAATCATCCTCTATCACAAACCTTGCCCTCACCAATCCTTTACCTGGCTTGAGGAAATCTATGCGTGCCGATTTGTCCCAAACAATGTATTGCTTACCGAGAATTTGCATCAGCATGAGCATGTAAAAAGGATCGACCATAGCATAGAGCGATCCGCCAAAATGAGTATTGACGTAATTACGATTGTAAAACCTTTTCTTCATTTCCACGACGATTTCTCTGAAATCAGCGGATACCTTACGCACAACTATTCCTGTGGCCCAATATGGCGGATATATGTTTAACAACAATTTGAAACTTTTATGATTCATTCGAATTTCACTACCCCTGCATCACTCTGGAGAAATCAATATTTCTTGAACCATTAAGGAACTGCGCGCTGGTAAGGTTCCTTAGCCTGCATCACTCTGGAGAAATCAATATTTCTTGAACCTGCTGAGCAAATCAACCAGGGCGTCAGGATCGATAGGATGTCTTACGAAAGCCTCACATACTGCCTCGGCCGCTGTGATCTTATCGATTTCCACCGGATCGCCAGTCATTACTACAACTGGGATGTGCTTCGTCTTGACATTCTTTTTGAACAATCTAGATGCTTCAAGTCCATTTGTGCCCGGTAAGGCGATGTTGATCAAGATCAAATCGGGGTCAACATTGATTACCATCTCTAGAGCTTCTTCTGCGTTTGAAGCAATCACGCTTTGACAACCTTCACGCTCCAATAGATCCACGATCAGCTTGAGATTCGATGACTTGTGTTCCACAACCAGCGCCAACAAATCCCGATCCTTCCTTTTTTTATACTTTGAAGGACTATGCTTGAAGGCCCTGGTTAGCCGAGACTCATGGCCATCAGACCGATCATTGCTCTCTGGTCCCACTATTGATAAGGGGATTGTAAAAGTAAGTGTGGCCCCCTGTCCCAACCCCCTACTGAACGCCGATATTTTCCCACCGTGAAGTTCCACTAATCTACGAGTCAGCGCCAGACCAAGACCGGTTCCCTGTATCTGCATCCTGTATGAACTTTCAATGCGTTCGAACATTTCAAAAATTCTTTCCAGATCCTCAGCTCGTATCCCCACTCCAGTATCAGAAACAGACACAGAAACTTTGTCGAAAACTTTCCTGGCGGTTATCTTTACCTTGCCTCCATCAGGCGTGAACTTTACTGCGTTAGTCAGCAAATTAAACATTATTTGCTTGAGCTTGATCTCATCAGCCCGAATTACTAACCCCTTAAGACTCTCATCAACATCCATTTCCAGCTTTTGCGAATGTATTGCTGTTCGTTCTTTAACCATAGAAAGGCTATTTGCCAATAAATCCCAAATGCTCACGTCGCCGAGCTGCAGTTCTTGGGACGCCGTTCCAGCTTTAGCCAGATCAAGGATGTCCTTCACCAGCGTCAACAATTGCTGTCCAGCGTTATATATCTCCCTGACATAGGTCTGCTGTTTCTCATTAAGCTTCCCAAAATGTTGATCCGACAATAACTCGGCAAACCCTATTATGGCCGTTAAAGGAGTTCTGAGTTCATGGCTCATATTGGACAAAAAACCCGCTTTAGCTGCCGCAGCTACTTGGGCAAGTTCCTTGAGTTTATTAAAGTCCCGGTCTCGCTCATGTTTCAGACGCTCCAGCTCTGAGCTCAACCTTACGATCTCATCTTTCAACCTTGTCTCACCGTGGCTCATAGGAATCTCCCTGAATCATGAATCTCAGATTCTCGAGACAAAAAGTTTTGATTGTGAATAAGACCATGGGACAATAATGTGCCAGTCTAATTTTGTACACGGATTGTACAGCTATTTCAACAACATTTGACCAGTTCCATTTAATGTAAGGAATTTGTTGACTAAACTAATTATCTAAATTAGAAATAATGAAGTGGGAATAATTTCCGGTCTGTTTGTTATACTGGCCAATTCTCTGCAAAAACGGTTCTTGATATCGACAAATTCTTGAAGTTCGGACCAGGCAGGGAGCTATTATTTTGTTCCTCGGAATTGTCAATCTATCTGTCCGATCAGAAATCTCAAATCCAGCAACATTTCTGTGCAAGAATTCCGCCTATATGGGCACGGTTGCTTTTGTACGGGAACGTGACCGTGTTTTTTCGTCGTCAGGAAAGATACGGATGGAATTACAATGGCTGCAAAACGAATTCTAGTGGTGGATGACGAGCCTCGTAACCTTGTTTTGCTTACTGCTTTGCTCGAATCATTTGGATACGACTTCGTAACGGCTTCCAATGCCTTTGAAGCCATTGAAAAACTTGATCATACCATAGATGTCGCATTGCTCGATGTATTAATGCCAGGCATGAATGGCCTGGAATTGTGCAAACACATCAGGTCTGATCCTCAATTCCATGACTTGCCTATTGTTATGGCGACTGTCCTTGATAGCAAGGAAGATAGAATCAAGGCTGTGGAGGCAGGAGCTAACGATTTCATATCCAAACCCATTGATAAGACGGAACTGCGAGTCCGCATTTCCAGTATATTAAAGGTCAAGGAAGCGCAAGACCGCATAAAGAGGCATTCGCAGGAACTGGAAGAATTCGTGGAAAAACGCACCGCAGAGTTGCGTAGAAGTGAAGAACTTTTCAGAACTGTATTTGAAGCCGCCGGTGACTGCATTTTTGTCAAAGATACCTCACACAGGTATTCTCACGTGAATCCGGCCATGTTAAGGCTGATGAATTTACCTGCGGAATCGGTCCTTGGCAAAACAGATGACGAAATCTTCGGCAAAGGATTTTCCGATGGAATGAGGGCGCAAGAGGCGAGAGTGCTTCGAGGCCAAACGCTGGAATCAGAACATACCGTTAGCTGGATGGGAACTAAGCGAATATTGAGTCTTGTACGGTTCCCGTTAAATAACGGAGTTGGAGACATAGTTGGTTTTTGTGGAATAGCCCGCGACATAACTGACCTGCGGCGTGTTTCCAGTGAACCGTTTTCCATCGCTTCGGGATACATATCCAAGGCAATGCAAAAAACGCTTCAAGAAACACGATTGGTGGCTGGAACAGATTCGATAGTGTTATTGCTCGGAGAAAATGGAAGTGGCAAAGACTACATAGCCCGTTATCTACATGACAACTCCCCGCGAGCCAATGGACCTTTTTTCAATGTAAATTGCGCCGCTCTAAGTATGGAACTAGCCGAATCTGAGCTTTTTGGACACGAAGCAGGAGCTTTCACAGGAGCCAGGGCTCGAAAAAGAGGCCTCGTTGAATTGGCAGAGGGAGGCACATTGCTGCTAAACGAAGTGGGAGAGCTTGCTCCGCAGCTCCAGGCAAAGCTACTCACATTCCTGGATTCAAAATCCTTCACCCGAATCGGTGGTGAAAAACTTATCACCGTAGATGTCAGGATTGTGGCCGCAACCAACAGGGATCTGGAAGCGGATGTAGATTCGGGAAAGTTTAGACGAGATCTCTTCTACCGGCTCAACGTCTTCACAATTCACGTTCCTCCCCTGAGAAGCAGAACAGGAGATATTCCTGTGCTGATACACGATCTTCTTACTAAACTCGCTGAGAAAATGGGATTGTCGAACATTCCCCCTGTTGAACCGGGGGTCCTAAGCATTTTAGAGGCTTATGATTGGCCTGGAAACGTCCGGGAACTTCGTAACATTCTGGAACGGGCGCTGATTCTTAGCTCCGGTCAAGCAATCACTACCAATCACCTGTCGCTCAACGTAAAACACCATGCTCACTCCTCCGAGATAACAGGTATCAACGCACTGCCTCGTGATGAATTAACAGGATCCATGCCCGAAGTCCTTGAAAATCTCAAAAGGGAGCTAATAATTAAAGCCTTACGACAAAACAGCGGAAGCGTGACCGCTGCCGCATCAGCACTTGGAATTACCCGGGAATCTCTCAAACATCACATCAGGGCCCTGGGAATCAAGCCACATTGAGCGGCTCTCCAATTGGCCCGACACCAAAATCTCTTAGTCGTGGAATTTGGCCAAAGACGGGCTTGGATATTCATAAAACCCTTTTGATGTCTTCACCCCCAAACGTCCACCATCAACATATTTTTTCAGAAATTCGGCATTTGCTAATGCCTGCGGATCTTTAGTTTTTTCAGCCCAATACCTGGTAATCGCATATACTGTCGAAAGACCAACCTGATCCATGATCCCGAAAGGACCAATCGGAGTGTGCATAACACCCATCCATGCCCTGTCTATGTCTTCCACAGAAGCCACGCCATTGGCCGCTATCGACAAAGCGGATGAAAAAAGACTTGATAGCATTGCGTTGAAAACATATCCATGGTTCTCGCGTTTTAGGGTTATAACGACCTGTCCAAGACTTTTTGCAAAATCCTCAACAAGTCTCGTAACATCCGGGGCAGTCCCTTTATGAGGCATTACATCGACTGCGTTCCCTCAATAACTCTTTCTCAACAGAACACTAATAAGAATTAAAATCCTTTACCGGCAACTTTTGAAGCTGTATTTTCTAAAACATGCACGGCCCCTATTAAAGACTTGAACCGGATGTCCTTGGTCTGCCCATGAAAAAATCTGAAATATATCTGCTGAGCAATAGCGGCCAACCTGAACAAACCAAAGCAGTAGTAAAAGTCGAAGTTATCAATTGCCATACCTGACTTTTCGGCATATCTTTTGACCAATTGCTTACGTGTCAGAGCTCCTGGACGGTTGGTGGGCAACGTCCTTATAGCCTGAAGCTCTCTTGAATCATCAGGCTGAACCCAATATCCCAGTGAACTGCCTAAATCCATCAGGGGATCGCCGATCGTGGCCATTTCCCAATCCAGCACACCCTTTATCTTGAGATTCACGCCAGAATCAAGAACCACATTGTCAAATTTGTAATCATTGTGGATAAGGGCAGGCTTGTGGTAGTCCGGTGGCATTTCCCTTGACAACCATGACATCACATAGTCAAAAGATGGAGCGTCCGGAGTCCTGGCTGACCTGTATCTTTCAGACCATCCATCCACCTGTCTCTTCACATACCCCTCCGGTTTACCCATGACTCCAAGACCTATCGACCCATAATCGACAGCGTGCAATTCATAATGAACATCCACTAGATTTTCACACAACGCCCCCATCTGCGAGTCTGTCAGATCAAGTCCTGCAGGTAAATCTCTCCTCAAAATGATTCCTGTGATCCGAGTCATCACATAAAAAGGGCTCCCGATGATGGATTCATCTTCCGTAAAAACCAATGGTTCAGGACAATAGTCGAAAACAGGTTTGAGCGCCGTTAACATCCTGTATTCCCTGCCCATGTCATGAGCTGTCTTCGCCTTGCGGCCAAAAGGAGGACGGCGAATCACAAACTCACGATCCGATATTCTTACAAGATACGTGAGATTAGAGTAACCACTAGGAAATTGCTCTACACTAACACTCCCCTCAAGCCCTTTTATACTATCTTTTAAGAACTCCTCGAGACGTTTGACGTTTAATTCCTCGCCCGATCGGACTTCGCATGATCTGTCATCAACGTTCATTCAGTAAACTCCT
>JBFXII010000072.1:0-10017 GCA_050176095.1 Desulfomonilaceae bacterium | reverse complement strand
GAATCAGCGAAGCTGTAACCTTAATAAATAGCTGATACTGTTGGTATACTTTCTATGATATTGTGTAATGAGGCGGCCAAGCGCGCCTCATTTTTTTTAACGGAGAATTTGATTGATGGTAGTAGGCGTTGCAGTTTTCAGAATATTTATTCACCAATCTTTTTCTCTGAAACAGAAACGTCAAGTCGTTAAAAGCATTTTGGGCAAAGTCACGGGCAAGTTTGATATTTCAATAGCGGAAGTTGGTGAAAACGACAAATGGAAGAAAGGCATTATAGCAATCGCTGTAGTGTCAAACGACGCAGGCCACGCTCACAGCATGTTGGAAAGTGTGCATCATTTTATTGAAGAACTGCATGTTGCCGAAATAGAATCCTTCACTACTGAAATCATTCAGTTTGGAGGACTTTAATAATAAGTTCTTGAACTTGAATTGGTTTGTAGATTTTCGAGATGTGGTTATTCTTTGTAATATGACTTTTTCAAAGTTTATGCATGACTAAGAAAGATGATCTCATGTCAAATTTTAGAAAGAATCGGGTAGCAGAACTCATTCGTGAAGTTGTTTCTGATGTCGTTAACAATGACGCCAAGGATCCTAGAATTCAAGGTGTAACAATAACAGAAGTTAAAATGAGTTCGGACCTCAAAACAGCTCGAATATATTTTTGTTGTCTGGCAGATGGAAAGACGGAAATTCATTTGGCTGGTTTACAATCAGCGGGGGGATTCATTAGGAAGAGACTGAGGGATGAATTGGATTTGAAATATATCCCACAAATCTCCTTTTTCTATGACTCATCCTTCGATTATTCTGATCACATTAACAGCCTATTAAAGTCGGTAATCATTGAAGACGGGGAAGTAGATGATAGAAAAGATTAGCCAAGATATATTGGGTTCCGATAGGATTCTTATAGTGACCCATATCAATCCTGACGGAGATGCAATTGGTTCCAGTTTGGGCCTGTATTTATTTTTGAAAGAAATGGGCAAGACGTCTTTTTTGCTTTATGAATCTGAACCACCAGCGCTTTTTTCATTTCTTGATGGAATTGAAGAGGCTTTGGTCGGCATAGACCCATTCGAACTTAATCCTGGGCTCATCATTTCTGTGGACGCCGCAGATCAGAACCGTGTAGCCCCTCGTATTGACAAATTGAGACCCCAGATCAGGCTAATAAACATAGACCACCATCCAACCAATCCAAACTTCGGGGATATCAATTTGGTTTCAGTGTCAGCTAATTCAACCTCGTCGATCATATTTCAGATCATAAAGTCTACGGGTTACACCCCGTCTTACAAGTCTTCTAAGGCATTTTTCACAGGGCTGGTTACAGATACCGGTTGTTTCAGGTTCGAGGGTGTAAATAGCGCTACTTTCAGAATTGCTGCAGATATGTGCGAGTCAGGCATAGACTCCTACGAAATTACTCAATACTTGTTTGAAGATTTCCCGGTTGGAAGATTAACTTTGGAAAGGCGCTTATTGGAACGATTGGAATTGTTACTTGAGGGGAAGTTAGCTTTGAGTAGCCTATACCTTTCAGATTTCGAACAAGCAGGCGCTTTGTTATCTGATGGAGAAAACCTGGTGAACAAACTTCGGGAAACACGTGGAGTTGAAGTCGGAGTACTTATGACCAAAGTTTCTGACAACTTGACGAAGATCAGTCTTAGATCCAAAGGCAAGGTAGATGTGTCAGAAATCGCATCGAAATTTGGAGGCGGAGGTCATCGTCGCGCCGCCGGAATAAAATCGTCTACGGACTTCATGACTCTTAGACATCTTTTGATCTCCGCTATTGAGAACAATTTATGATTATCTCTCGGAGGGATTCAGTCATTGAAGTTCTCCTGGAAAAGACCTGCGTCACTGTGGAAGTTCTACCTGAGTAATTTGCCTAATTATTTCTAGCAAGTTATAGATTTCTCTTAAAGTTGACCTGAACGGTAGTATGTAGTATTTTGATGAACTAATTTCTTGAGAAAGATCAATCCAAACATTAAGGGCCAATTCATGTTAACAGGAAAAACTATTCTTATTCTTGGGGCCAGAGAAGGTGGTTACGGGGCCTCAATAGCAACAGCGGCGCTGAATGCTAACGCCACTGTCTTTGGAACCTCCTTAGATCCAAATAGCCCCAAGGAAAAGGCTTTTTTTGAAAAGATAGGCGTAAACCTTGTTGAAATACCCCTGCGTTTTGATTTTGAAAAACGTGAAGAAACCTTACTTACTTTCAAAGCAATTGAAAATTATTTAAGATCGCAGGGCGTCCAAAAATTGGATGCGGTCATTCATGCTGTCGCAGGGGGTTTTCCTCGAAAACCTTCGGTTATGAAAGCCGTGGGAGACATTCTCAAGGGAAAAAGTGCCTTTTCAGATTTGGCCACAGCGGTAAAACGAAATGTGTACTATGTTAACGCCGGGTCTCTAGAAGATACAGTCAGAGGTCTTTCAGGAATTTCTGATAAAGAAACCCAATACGTATCTCTTACCTATCGTGGAGAACTTCCATATTTTATCAGTCCAACCAAGAGATATCTTGAGAAATTATCGCGTAGATTGGCCCGTCATGGCTCTAACACACTCGTGGCCGCATTTCCAGAGGCCTGGACACAATCATCTCAATTTTTTACTGGAATAGAAATAGCGGTCATGTATCACTATATACATGACCTAGAGAACCTGAAGTCGTGCTCTTCGGAAATTGAACCGTCGTTAGCAAAAATGAAGAATGCTCTTGGAAGTCTTGATGGATTTGATAGTCTCAAAGATTCGATAAGCAATTTTCTGGCGGTCGATTGGCAAGAAATCTCATCTGCTCAAGATAACGCCATGATGTTCGAGAAAGTTCATTCGTTGTTTAATAAGATGAGAGGTGATAGCAGCTTCACTGTTCTAAGACGAGCTGTAGAGATCATATCAGATTTTGTCAGGGAGGCTTGCGGTCTCATATTGGTCTCAGAGTTTATTTCAGAAAAAAAATACATCCCCGGAGAGGTTAGACAAATCTATTTCCGGGACCTTTGTGGAATGACTTCTATCGGTTTGGCACGGGACAGGACTCAAGAAGCAAGCGCATGCAAAGGAAATAGACAGTGGGTTGTGTATGAAAAGGATGAAATCAGAAAAACGCTCCATATGTATGGAGAAAATTTCCTTTTTTTAGATCGGGTGATAATGGAAGCAGGAGACTTCCACAACGGCATGATTGGTTTTGCTCGATTCAAAATTCCTACCCCTTTACAAAATCCAATTCTCAAAGATCATTTCGTAAATATGCCCGTGTTTGGCGGTCATCTTCAGATGGAGGCAGTAGCTCAATTCGGCGCTTTTTTGGTCTTCAAGATTGTCAATAGCACAAAATTAGTGCCGATACTCACGGGTACCGAATTCCCTGATTTGAATACAATGGCCCCTCCAGGAGAGGTACTAACCTTAATGGGTGAGGTTCATATGAAAGATAGACGCGATCTTGAATTCAGAGCATTTATCGAAAACCGTTACGCAAGAACCACAGGTGTCATTAGAGGAATGGTTTTGAATGAGCGTTTGGTAAAAAAGATGCTATCTTCGTTTGACAATCCAGAATCTAGCGACTAATAGGGACTCAACGCTCTAGGAAAACAAAAATCATCATTTTATCAGAAAAAAGTTGCATATCTCGGTTGTAACCCATTAATAAAACGGCACCTTCCTTTTTAGAACCGGACTATAATTGATTTATAAATCAACAGGACTAATTATCGGACATGCCAACCACAAAGTGGGATTTAAGTTATTCTGAACAAAAACTTGACGAGCTTACCCGACTTCTCGACAGTCGCCCTAATCTCAGACCTCTAGTATTATGCCATAACAACCCAGACCCTGATACTATAGCTGGTACATTCGCCATGAGCTTTTTGCTTTCCAAGAAATTTGGAATCAGGACAACGCTAGGATACGGTGGTGTAATTTCCAGGGCTGAGAACAAGGCTATGGTTGAGCGGCTGAAGATAAAAATGATGGCCTTAAAGAAGGTGAGCGTTGAAAAATATGAGTCTATACTGCTAATTGACGCCCAACCTGGATCTGGAAACAATCTTATTACTTCTAGGGCTTCTGTACCCCTGCTAGTCATAGATCATCATCCCTTAAGGAAAAGATCCCAGCAGGCGGCCTTCAATGATATACGGCCAAACTATGGATCCACCGCCACAATAATAACCGAATATATTCTTACTGCAGGGTTAAAACCAACCACTGCTGTAGCAAATGCCTTGCTTTATGGCTTAAAGACCGATACTAATTCGTTAATTCGAGGCGCTTGTAAAGCTGATCACCATGCTTTCAACTATTTAATTCCTTTGACGAACCCAAAGGTTATTGGACTAATAGAGAAACCAGAGTTACCAATAGCTTATTTTGAAGAATACTACAGAGGCCTTGCCAATGCCTTGGTGTACAAAGATGTGGCTGTATCAAACATAGGAAAAATAAAGACAGAATCAATAATACCCGAGCTTTCAGACGTATTGCTCCGTGTTGAAGGGGTAAATTGGTCTTTATGTCTGGGAGAAATAGATGATCAGATAGCTTTGTCACTAAGATCAAAGTCCAGGACCTTAAAAGCTGGGAACATCCTTGTCAAGCTTATTGGAAAGTTCGGATCGGCCGGTGGACATAGAGAGATGGCTGGTGGACAAGCTCCATTGGCAGGTTTAAATCAAGCTGAGCAACATGAACTTTCTACCAAGCTCGTAAATGATTTTCTAAAAATAATCAAACGTTCAAACGCCAACCCCAAGAAATTAGTAGTTAATTAAGACTGCAGCCTTGGTTGAAAAAATGCGAATCGTCTCAACTTAAGGCGACCCAAGGAAGAATAAGGGGAATCGTGAAAGAAGGCGGAAACAATTTATATTGGCCACTGTCACCGACTGGCATCGAGAACAACTCTACACACGTATTCATGAAACTCTTCAATTTCATCCAAATTTCTTAGTTCGATTGGCTCGATCTTTTCCAGCGCATCCATTACAATTGGAGCTATCCCGCTGAAAGGAATTTTTCCAGAGAGAAACAGGCTTGCCGCCACTTCATCAGCTGCATTCAGGATCACGGGGACACAGTTTAACTCATCTTCCAGAGATGTGTAGGCTGCTTTGAGTAATGGAAACTTGACCGTATCAGGTCTGTCGAAGGTTAGTGATCTCAATGCAGTAAAATCGATGGGTTCAACTCCTGCTGTTATTCTTTCTGGATAGGCAAGAGCGTGGCTTATGGGGATTCTCATATCGGTAGCTCCCAATTGAGCCATTATGGAACCATCTAAAAATTCAACCATGGAATGAACAATGCTCTCGGGATGAATCAGGACTTCAATTCTTGAAGCTGGCGTGTCAAATAACCACCTGGCCTCAATGACTTCTAAACCCTTGTTCATGAGAGTGGCTGAATCTACCGTAACCTTTGGTCCCATTTTCCATCTAGGGTGGCGTAACGCATCCTCCTTGGTCATCCTATTTATTTCGTCAACTGTTTTTGTTCGGAAAGGACCGCCTGAGGCAGTCAGATGTATCTTGCCAACTGCATGTTTTTTATTTCCTTCAAGGCACTGGAAAATGGCTGATTGCTCTGAGTCTACCGGTAACAGATTGATTTTCAACGACCTAACAGAATCCATAAAAACCTTGCCAGCCATGACCAGCACTTCTTTGGTCGCAAGCGCCAAATCTTTTCCCGAAGCAATAGTCAAGAACGCGGGTCTAAGCCCCACACTTCCTGGCAGCCCACCCAATACCAGATCACAGGTCTCATAGGTCGAGGCTAACTCCAGACCTTTTTTGGAATGTACAATTTCAATAGGATTGGCATAATTTGAGAGCCTTGCTTTAAGTTCATCATGCGCCCACTTATTACCACACGAAACCAACTCAGGGCAAAATTCTCTCACTTGCTTTTCCAGAAGCTCTACGTTAGTTCCGGAAGCCAGAGCAACAACTTTGAATTTGTCCGGGTGTAGTCTTATTACTTCGAGAGCCTGAATTCCTATTGATCCTGCGCTACCCAAGACCGAGATGTATTTCATGAGCTGATACCGTATCCTGAAACAACTAGAAAGTAATAAAGGACAGGAATGCTAGGTATTAGACTATCTGCACGATCCATTATTCCACCGTGGCCGGGCATTATTGAGCCGAAGTCCTTAATACCAATTCGTCGCTTTATTGCCGAGGCGCACAGATCTCCAAGAGCTCCTACGATCCATAAGAGGACAGTGGCTTTGAGCAGCAACCCAAGGGGTGGCATGGCTGGCGCTATGATTTTCATGATTATCATACCAGCAAGTGCTCCCAGCAGACCCCCTCCAAGTCCCTCTATCGTTTTTTTAGGACTGACATTTGCCGAAAAATGGGTCTTTCCGTAATATTTTCCGGCAAAAAAAGCTCCTGCGTCACCAAGACAAACAATGACCAAGACAAAAAATAACCACACATTGGAATCATCTATTCGCGAAAGAAGAATGGCGTGGGCGAGAGGAATGACGAGATAAGAGCCTACAAAAATTACTTGAGTGACGGAATCAATAGTATTCTGAATGACTCTGAAACAAAAAAGATGCAACAACATCGCCACCAGTGGGAAAAGTGTAATAACAGCAGGAACATACCCCACAGATATCCAATAAAACATCAAGATTATTAGGATTCCTAAACCAACTGCCATTAGCCTTGAAGGTAGATTCCTTAGATTCGGAAGATTGTTCGTTAGTTCCCATGCGCCAATAGAAGCAAAAAATATCACAAGTAAAGTTACCCCTAGGACGCCTCCCCAAAACAAAGTGGGGACAATCAGGATTATCGCTATCAACGCAGAGATGATTCTAGTGGTTAGCATTAAGCTTTCTCCTCAATACTGTTTTCTTGGTCAGGGACCATTCCGAATCTCCTCTGACGCGATCTATACTCTCTCAAAGCCTTTTCGAAAATTTCATCGTTAAAATCCGGCCACAGAACGTCTGTGAAATAAAGTTCGGCATAGGCTAACTGCCAGAGCAGGAAATTGCTGACACGCATTTCTCCACCGGTCCTTATCAACAAGTCTGGATCGGGAATGCCTGCGGTATCGAGCTTACTCAAGAAATATTGTTCATCAATTTCTTCCAATCGCTTTACCTTGTCTTGGACATCTTTTGCGACTTGCACACAAGCCCGTATTATTTCGCTTCGACCCCCATAAGATAGGGCAACGTTGAGATTCATCGATTGATTATGCAGGGTTCTTGTTTGTGCGGCTCCGATTTTATCGCTCAAGGATCTCGGGAGTCTTCTGAGCTCGCCAATGGTACGAAAACGGATATCATTCCTGTGGATTTCTTCAAGTTCGGAATCTAGAAACTGAGACAGAAGCTTCATGAGACCCGTAACCTCTCCTTCAGGGCGATTCCAGTTTTCCGTGGAAAAGGCGTAGAGAGTGAGGTGAGCTATCTTCCTGCGTCTACAGAATTCAACAGCCCTGCGAACGGCTTTAGCGCCTTGACGATGCCCCTCTATCCGGGGCAATAAACGCCTTTTTGCCCATCTCCCATTCCCGTCCATTATTATGGCGACGTGAGCGGGATCGTCACCATTGTAATTTTCCAGATGTTTCAAAGGCATATACCGACAATTTGATGAGAGAAGCAAACGATTGAAGGAAAGCTAAAAAATTTGTTGTCTCCTAATTCTTGATCAACACCCTCCCATAAATGATTAAATTTCCATTATTTCGGATTCTTTTTGACTGATTACTCCATCAATTTTGGAAATGTATTCGTCCGTAGTCTTTTGAACTTTTTCCTGAGCCTTGTGGAGGTCATCTTCGGAAATTTCTTTGTCCTTTTTCATTTCCTTGTACATTTCATTGGCATCACGACGATGATTGCGCAACTGTACTTTAAATTCCTCCCCCATTTTTCTGACAAGTTTCACTAATTCTTTTCTACGCTCGGCTGTCAAGGGTGGCAGATTAATACGGACGACTTTACCGTCATTCATAGGAGTCAATCCCAGCTCTGACTTTAGTATGGCTTTCTCGATATCTGGAACAGCTTGAGAATCCCAAGGCTGAATAACTATTTGCCGCGGCTCGGGAATAGAGAGCGTAGCTAATTGATTTATGGGAGTTGGACTTCCATAGTAATTGACCATAATACCATCCAGCAGGGCAAGGGAGGCTCGCCCAGTTCTGATTCTTTTCAGATCCTTCTGAAGCGCATCTACAGATTTATCCATGGACGATTTTAGCTCAGAGTGAACTTCGTCTATCATAATTACCTCTTACGGCAAGGGTCGGTTTTTCAAGCTACCGTAGTCCCTATTTTTTGGCCAGAGACGGCTTTTTCAATGTTACCTTGAACATGTAAATTCATCACCATTACTGGCATTTGGACTCTACGAAGTATCTCAATGCTCGCAGCATCGATAACCTTTAATCTTCTTTCCAACACCTCTTGAGGAGTAATGGAATCAAAACGGATGGCGTCACTGAATTTTTTGGGGTCTTTATCATAAACCCCGTCTACCTGAGTAGCCTTGATCATTACTTCAGCCTGGATTTGCACGGCTCTGAGAGCTGCAGCTGAATCCGTGGTAAAGCAGGGATTACCGGTACCACCGGCGAAAATCAAAATCTTTCCTTCCTCAAGGTAGGATCGGGCTCGCTCTTGATCGAACACTTCAACCATAGCTCCGACCTGAAAAGCACAAAGTAGTCTCGCTTCAATTCCAGCTCTGTAAATAGCAGAGCGTAACGCCATTCCGTTGAGAACAGTTGCGATCATCCCCATGCTATCGCCAATCAAAGGATCGACGCCCACCGACGAAGCGTTGACACCTCTAAGGATGTTTCCACCTCCAATCACGATCCCAATCTGAGCTCCTTTTCTTGCTCCTCTAGCAATTTCCGTGGCTATCCATGCCGTCTTTTCGGGATCAATTCCAAAAGAACGCTGTCCTGCCAGAGCTTCGCCAGATACTTTAATCAAACATCGACGATACATGGTATGCATTCAATACCAAATTAGTCCTGTCCAAGCTGAAATCGCACAAACCTGCCAATAGTCATGTTTTCCCCGAGTTGTGCAATCTTATCCTTGATAAGATCTCCTACGGTTCTATCTGGATCTTTTACAAACGGTTGCTCTAAGAGACATACCTCGCTAAAAAATTTCTTGAGCTTGCCTTCTGCGATTTTTTCGAGCATCTTCTCGGGCTTACCCGCCTCTTTGGCCTGGGTCATATAAATTTCTTTTTCTTTGGCCAAAACATCTTCAGGAACGTTATCTGAAGATATCCAACGTGGGGAACTCGCTGCAATGTGCATGCAGATGTCATGAACCAATTCTGCAAACTGATCTGTTTTGGCTACGAAGTCACTCTCGCAGTTGACTTCAAGTAAAACTCCTATCTTCCCGTTCATGTGAATGTAAGATCCAATTCTGCCTTCCGAGGTAGCTCTGCCTTCTCGCTTGGCTGCCTTCAGAGCGCCTTTCTTGCGAAGATATTCAACTGCTTTTTCGACATTACCCTCGGACTCGACCAAGGCTTTTTTGCAATCCATGAGACCAAGTCCGGTCTTTTCTCTCAATTCTTTGACTAAACTAGCGGACACTTCCATCGATCTATCTCCTTATCGAGGCAAAAATCTGGGGGATACACAGATTGTTTGCCCTGGATATCTGAAAATACGAGCCACTGAAGGCATCTTATCTCTTTGATTTTGTTCAAACTTGTTGGCTGACTCTTTCGGAATCCGTCAAATGAGCCATCCTAGCTCAAATGAGCATCAAATCTGACTGCCAGTAGAAATCGAATCCCTAATTCTAATCTTCATCTTCTTCGGCTGCGTCTGTATCCTCTGATTCATATTCCTCATCGTCATCTGGTCCCATATCTTCACGAATGGCAGCCTCAGCATCTTCCAGTTTTCTCACGACCGGAAATTCAGAATCCCCAGCATCCTCCTTTAATGAGGCCTCATGAATG
>JBFXII010000071.1:0-10098 GCA_050176095.1 Desulfomonilaceae bacterium | reverse complement strand
TTTTATCCAAGCTTGATTCCCACCCGAAGGCTTCACAAATTGTGTAAGCTGTTGACAAAGGAAGAATTGCTGCGGCGAACATCGATGCGTTAAACAATCCGAACGCGAACAACCATGTGCAATATTTCCCTGCGAGTGGTTCTAGAGCGAGGGCCGCCTGAGCCGCCTCATCGATTTGGATTCCAGCTTTATAAAGGGTCGATGCGCAGGCAAGGATGATGAAGAAGGCTACCACGCTAACACTAATAGAACCTATGACAACGTCTATTCTCACGGTTCTTAAATCTTGTGCGCGCAAACCTTTATCAACTATAGACGCTTGTAAATAGAACTGCATCCACGGAGCGATAGTAGTTCCTACAAGTCCAGTGAGCATGACGACAAACGCGGTGTCTGCATGGAAAGTTGGAGCAGCGATAGCTTCAACAACTTCTAACCAATCTGGCTGTACCAGGAAACCGGCTACGACATATGCTATGTAAAAAACGCATGCCGTAAGGAAAACCTTCTCAACAGATCTGTAGGTTCCTTTGACCGCCAACCACATTAAAAAAAGAATGCTTATGGGTATGGCAAGATATCTTGATATTCCAAATATTTCTAGTGAAGCGGCAATTCCGGCAAATTCGGCTATGGTATTTCCCAGGTTAGTGACTATCAATAAAATCATGGTGTAAAAGGTTATCTTTACGCCAAATCTTTCCCTGATCAGGTCTGATAAGCCTTTGCCCGAAACCACTCCCATTCTTGCGCCCATTTCCTGAACTATCACCAGGACAACTGTTATAGGTATCAGTGACCACAGGAGCGCTAGTCCGAAATTGGCGCCGGCTAATGAATAAGTAGTGATGCCTCCAGCGTCATTGTCAACGTTTGAGGTGATGATGCCCGGTCCCAGGATGATCATCACGCCCCAGAGGGCGATCAATTTAGATTTCCAGGAATTAGCTTTGTTATTTTCTAGATCACTAAATTTTTCTGACGTCAAAACAGTTTCCCCGGTCTTTATTTTCCCAAGTGGGGCGCAAGGATTTCGAGTAGGGCCTTGAATCTAACTACACCAGCAATGTGATTTTCATCATCAACTACCGGTACACCTCTAAAACCGTATTTTGCAAATAGATATGCTAGATCTTTTGCAGGGTCATCAAGTTTGGCTGTTATGAGTCGGGTTGTCATTATTTCACTCAATGGAGTGAAAATCTCCTGTGATAAGAGCTCTCGAAGATTGACCACACCCAACAATCTAGACTCTTCATCCACAACATAGATGTAATAGATTACATCCATATCTTCTGCGTTCTGTCTAATATGTGCTAACGCCTCAACAATAGTCTTGTTAGGGCTCAGGGTAATAAACTGCGTGGTCATAAGACCGCCGGCTTCATCTTCATCGTGGACGAGGAGACCCTTGACTTTCTCTTCATACTCATCATCCATCTCCCTGAAAATACCCGTTGCTGTTTCCTGCGGTAGGTCGGCAATGAGGTCAGCGGCTTCATCAGGGGACATTTCCTCAATAATGTCGGCTGCCTTCTCAGGATCCAATCGCCGCATGATGGCCACTTGGACCTTCGGGTCCATTTCTTCGAGGGCTTCAGCTATAACTTCTTCTTTTAGAGAGTTTACAAGAGCTGACCTTTCATTGACATCCATATCTTCAATGATGTCAGCGAGATCAGCCGGATGCAGCTCGGATAGCCTTGTTTGGGGAACCTGAAGCATCAGATGATCAGGCCTAACTAGCGGTTCAACGTAATTCCAGGCAATGAATTTTTCCTTGAGGTCATAATCGAAGAACCATTTGCAAAATCTAGAAACAGGACGTTCAAATCCTAAACGTCTCAACAAGCCCACCAATCCAACGTCGACCTGAATCAAGAAGAGTTTTCCATCAGATTCGACAAATTTAAGATCATTTACTCGCTCAACTTTTGCCCCATACACATCCACGATTTGCTTGTCCAGAAGAAATTCACGGAGCAAAACCAGCGATCCAAAGTAAGAAGAATTCTTGAGGACCTCTGGTTCAATAGCTAATTCCTTAAGTATGATCTTGTTCTCAGATAATTGCGCGACGTTGTGCCACTTAACGCTAAATCTAGCGGTAGACCATTTTTTCCTGAAAATTAACGCGATAACCTCGGGTTGAGGCCTGTCTAAATCAATGACGAAGTCCGACGTAGACCCAAGAACATCATCATTTACCGACGCTACGACTCTGTTCAACAAGTCACTCAGGTAATGTTGTTTCAGGATCGGGTAGTCCAAAAAAGCCTCAGGCTAAAGCGTTATCTATAAATCCGGTCAACAATAGCGCTTTTTTTTGATTCCAACCTTTTCAGCATACTCTTAATCTTGACACAAGCAATCCAAAAAGTGAAAAACTATCGGACACACATTTGCCAGACAAAATTTTGGATTGAGTCTAAAAGATTTCCCTTCATACAAGAACTGTTGCATAATTCCTATGATAGACCCTTAAGGAGAAAAGAATGCCCATCAAGAAACAATTGGAAGTGATGCTTGCGGACGCGCCAGGAGAGCTAGCCAAACTAACCGAAATTCTTAAAAACGAACATATTAATATTGAGGCTATGAACATTCAGGACGCCAATGAATATTTAATGGCCCTGTATGAATGTAGGAGCCAAACCGGCAGGCGGGTCGCTCCACGCGACTATTACGAAGCCATTTTGAAAGAATCGGCAAAATATTCGATGATTCGTTTCATAACAGATAATCCGGACAAAGCTATCGATGTTTTGAATTCCGCCGGATACAAGGTCAAACTAGAAAACGTCATCGGTCTAGTTCTTCAGAACAGACCTGGATTGCTCAACAGGGTCGCCAAGGCCTTCGGTGACGCTGGGATTAATATTGCTTACACCTATGGGGCGGGATTTTCGGATGGTGTATCTGCGCTTTTTATATTTAAGGTTTCCGAAATGGAAAAGGCGCTTGAGATGTTTCCGAATGGCATTATCGAGTAGAGAGTTTTTGTGGCGCAGACCTTTGCGTAAGGTCTTCTAAGCCAAGGAACCCAGAACAGTACGTCCGATAAGATATATTATGTTAACTCGGAATTACCTGAGCCGTGCCGTTGACATCCGATATATTTACTCTTATCATTCGCCGCCATGACACGTATTATCGCCCCTTCCGTGAGCTCCCTGAATATTAGCGCCGCAATAATCGCTAAAGATGAGGCTGACAGGATTCAGGCTCTTCTTGATTCTCTTTCTTTTGTTAACGAGATAATAGTTGTCGATTCGGGTAGTTCTGATGAGACCGTGTCCATTTGCGAACGACATGGAGCCAGAGTCATATTCCATGAGTGGATGGGATATGTAGCTCAGAAACAGTTTGCTCTGGATAACTGTTCGGGCGACTGGATAATTAGCTTGGACGCCGATGAGGCAGTATCTCAAGAATTAAGAGACGAGCTTTTGCGGGTTCTGCCTTCTGCGTCTCCAGAAGTGGTTGGCTTTTCAGTTCCTAGACTTAGTAAATATTTAGGACGGTGGATTTATCATGGTGGATGGTATCCTGACAGAAAGATCAGGATAGTGAGAAATGGATTTGCCCAATGGTCCGGGGATGGCATTCATGAAAAGCTTGTTCCTAATGGAGAAACACGTGAGTTGGCGTGCCCCATTTTTCATTATGTTTACAGGGATATATCCGATCAGGTCCGGACGATTAACAGTTTTTCTTCTGTGATTGCAGACAACGTCTCTACAAATAGAAAATATTCAGCAGGTTACGTCCTTCTAGGGGTGTTTCATAGTATCGGGAAATTTCTGGAATGCGCAATATGGAAGAAAGGATTACTTGATGGCATTCCGGGATTGATAATTGCCATGAACAGTAGCTTCTATGTTTTCTTGAAACACGCGAAAAGCTGGGAAAAGAAGGCCGGAGTCTTGAGTCCAGAACGCAGTACTAATAAATAGAATTAGTGAAAGGCGCCTACCCTACACTATTTTTAGAATATTATATTTTTACCTTAGATTTGTTTCTGCATGAAAATAGCTTTAGCCATTGAAAAATTCAGTAAGCACGCTGGCGGCGCTGAGTCTTATGCTGTAGATCTAGCTGAGACGTTAGTCAAGAGAGGATGGGAGGTTCACCTTTATGGATACGAATGGGACGGATTTCCATCTCAAGCGATCTTCCATGAATTGAAAAGGCCCCCGCTTTGTTTCAGCAGGTCCATGAAGTTGTTACATTTCGCTTTTACTCATCGAGACCAAACGCAACGGATTGATTTTAACGTCGTGTTAGGTTTTGGATCAACCATCTACATGAATGTTTATCAGAGTCATGGTGGGGTGCATAAACTAAGTTCGTCCAGGAAACTTCTCGCCATTAGAAATCCATTAGTAAGATTTCTGAAAAAGATACTGATGCTTAGTTCTCCGAAATATCATGTTCGATCCTGGATCGAATCGGCCCCCTTCAGACTGAACCCAAGGCCGAAAATAGTAGCAATATCGGAGATGATCAAGGATGATATGGCTGACGTTTATAAGATTGATCCCAATGAGATTACGGTAATTTACAATGGCGTTGACACACAGAGATTTAGTCGAAATCCCAACAGTAGAGGCGCTAGTGATCTAAGAAAATCTTTAGGATTCAATGACGAAGTTCTGTTTCTGTTCATGTCGTATGACTTCAGGAAGAAGGGCGCTAGATTTCTCATAGAAGCGGCTCACAGGTTAAGACAAACAGCCACTGAGAAATTTGGCGTTGTTTTAGTTGGCCGCCCACCCTCCCCTGTGATTGCTCGACTGGTAGACAAATTCGGTCTTAAGGATGTGATACGTTTTCCAGGTCCTACAAAGGATCCGCAGCTTTTTTACAGCGCATGCGATGTTTTTGTTCTTCCTACTTTCTATGACGCATGTTCACTAGTGGTCTTTGAAGCGATGTCTTGTGGAATGCCTGTGATTACAAGCGCCTATAATGGCGCTTCGGGAATAATCGAACACGGACTGGATGGCTTTGTGATCCAAAATCCGTCTGACAGCTTTGAAATTTGTAGCTACATGAATAGATTGTTAGACAGAGGTTTTCTTGAAGAGGTTTCCAAAAGGGCATTTGATAAGTCGCAGAATTTTTCGTTAGAGGCAAATCATAGTCAGATGGTACGCGTTTTTATGGAAGCTGCTTCCGAGGATATGGGCAATTGACGAAGCGAATTTTTTATTGATTATGACGACTTCTGGATAATGTTAGCGTAACTAATAATCTAATAATGATTCACCATTGAGGCGCAATTGATTTTTGGGAGTTTGCTATTAAAAGGGGTTGAAAAGGAAATTACAATGGTGGCATTATATAAATTCTGGCATTTAAAAGGGAAAGGTTTGTGTTCTTAAATTATGGAAGATACGCCTGTCAAAATTGTAGTTTATCACTGCAGAAATCTCCGATTGTTCAAGGACGGTGAGCAGAAAGTATTTTGTCGTCAATGGCCGGGTTTGACTATGGTATCCATTCCCTGCTCGGGGAAAATAGAGGCGCATCATCTGCTGAAGACAATGGCTGGTGGAGCGCAGGGAGTTTTGGTTCTAGCCTGTTCGGAAAAAGCCTGCCAGTATCTTGAAGGGTCATCGCGATCTCGCAAGCGGGTTGAATATGCTCGTTTATGGCTCGAGAAAGTCGGGATATCCGCCGAGAGATTAGATTTCGTAAGAGTTCCTCCAATGGATCGAGTGGCGCTTGAGAATTTGTTGAGGGAATTTTTGTCGAAGATTCAATCCCTTGAAGCCTTACCTGCCATTGCGAAAGCTTGAGCCTGTAAAATCTCTTTTTTATGAAGAGCGGGCTTAATTCCATTCAAATCGTAATTGATGCCCAAAAAACCAAGCTCGTAGACAGGCTCCAGTCTACAGAGGAGGAAATCTGTGATAGTCGCCACACTTAAAGAGATAGATGAAATTAGAAAGATGATCGACCGATATGATTCAGTGCTGGTGGTCGGTTGCGATTCTTGTGTTGCAGAATGTGCGGCCGGTGGCGCCCGAGAAACGATGTTACTGGCGTCCGCGCTCAAGTTATCATATTTAAAGGACCACATGAATCCCACTATTACTGAAGCGGTTATTGACAGGCAATGTGTTGATGACTTCATTGACCAGATAGCTGACCAGGTTCCTGAGCATGACGCGATCCTATCTTTAGGGTGTGGTGCGGGTGTTCAGGCGCTGGCTCGAGTCTACAGTGACAAGCCCATAATTCCTGCTCTTAATACGCTCTTTATAGGGGAAACTCAGTCACGAGGAGTCTGGCAAGAGAACTGCCTTGGATGTGGGAGTTGCAAGTTGGGCTATTTTGGAGCGGTATGTCCTGTGGCCAGGTGTTCCAAGAAGCTGATGAATGGGCCGTGTGGAGGATCGAAGGGCGGCAGATGTGAAGTGAACCCTGAAATTCCGTGTGGCTGGGATTTGATAATACGTCGACTGAATGCTTTAGGGGAATTGGACAGGCTGACGGAATATGTGCCGCCTGTAGATTGGTCAACTTCCCATTCCGGCGGACCTAGAAAAGTTGTTAGGGAGGATCAACAACCGTGAAAACAGAAAGTAATCTCGAGAAAGTATTAGCATCCGGTCGCTTTGCTGTTACAGCAGAGTGTGGACCTCCCAAGGGCTCTGATACTGCGATCCTTATGGAGAAGGCCAAGAGCCTGCTGGGCCATATAGACGCAGTGAATGTTACTGACAATCAGACTGCCATCGTAAGAATGTCATCAATTGCAGCGTGCTCAATTCTCAAGAGTATGGGGCATGAACCGATCCTGCAGATGGTAACCCGGGACAGAAACCGCATCGCGCTTCAGAGCGACATTTTTGGAGCATATGCTCTTGGGATCAGGAATGTGCTTTGTCTAACGGGTGACCATCAGAGTTTTGGCAATCAAAAACAGGCTGTTGGAGTCTTTGATCTTGATTCAATCCAATTGTTGAAGACAGTAAAAGACATGAGGGACGAGGAGAAAATAATCGGCGGCGAGAGTATTCAAGGCGCTCCGAAAATGTTTATAGGAGCGGCGGCGAACCCATTTGCGGATCCTGTCGATTGGCGTGTGATAAGACTGGCCAAAATGGTCAATGCCGGAGCGGATTTCATTCAGACGCAGTGCATATTCAACATGGATCAGTTCAAAAAATTCATGAACCAGGCTGTGGACATGGGTTTGACGGAACAAACCTACATACTGGCCGGTATAACTCCATTCAAGAGTGTTGGAATGGCCAAATACATGGCTGATAAAGTTGCCGGGATGGATATACCTGATGAGCTTATCAGAAGGATGGCCGGTGTCCCCAAGGAGAAGCAGGCGGACGAGGGAATCAAAATCGCCGTGGAGTTCATTCAGCAATTCCGGGAGATTAAAGGTATAGCTGGAATTCATGTCATGGCTATAGAATGGGAGCACAAAGTTCCTGAGATTCTTGAACTTGCCGGTTTGACGTCTGAAAGACAGAATTAATAGGTATGAAAATTTAATAGAGTTTCGAAAAATTACAAGATTTCAATGAGATGTCCGAATTAAATAGGATTTCAGTATGCCCAAGAAATACCACATTCATGTTCATCCTACACCCAACCGCTACCCGACGATTGGACGATCTGGAATAGTTGATTGGGGCGAAGGTTGTCTAAAATGCGCCAAGTGCGTCAAGACGGAATGCGTCTATGGGGTGTATAAGGCCAGACGCTTCTCGACTGACATATTTAGCGACACCATTGATCAACTTTGCAAGAGCTGTTTTAGATGTGTCCAGGGTTGCCCTAAGCGTCTTATCCATAAGACGATAAATCCGGAATGGGAAGCTATGGGTGACGATCTGTATACGCCTGAGACGATTTCAGTGACCTGGATGCAGGCCGAAACGGGATCAATTCCAGTTTCGGGAGCTGGATATGGGGGAAAATTCTCCGGCCCGGGTTTCGATTCGATGTGGACCGATATGAGTGAAATTGTTCGACCCACAAGAGACGGGATTCATGGCAGAGAGTACATTTCTACGGTCGTCGAAATAGGTAGAAAACCTTTCAGGCTTCGATTCTCAGATGATGGACAGCTAGAAACCAGGCTTCAGGCTTCAATACGTTTACCTATTCCTGTAGTTTTCGACATGTTTCCGTTCGGGGATTTGTCGGATAATGTCTGGCGTGCTACTGCGATCGCTGCCTCTCGAATTCAGACTCTACTGTTTTTGCCATACAGTGAGTCCAGAAAATTGGATGAATTCAAGGACTTCGTTGTTCCTATCTTTCGGCCGTCGCAGATCGAAAATACTTCTGATGTGAATTATCACAGGATGGTCGAATTCATTGATGAGTCTGTGACGCTTAACCTTGTCAAAAAGATCAAATCTGAGACTCCTGACAAGATCGTGTCGGTCAGAATGGATGCCTTGTCCGAAAAGGCTCACATCAAGCGAGTTTTGGAATATTGCGACGCAGGCGTCGATCTTATTCACTACGTGGCTGATGAGAGAGGTTACGAGCCGGGTAAGGAAAACGGACTTCATGTGAAGGATGTTGTCAAGGAAGTCCATACATCTCTTGTGAGATCCACATTCAGGGATGAGGTTGCTTTTCTGGTTTCCAGTGGAGTAGCCATGGCTGAGCATGTCATCAAGTCCATACTCTGTGGCGTTAACATGGTCGCTATAGACATTCCCCTCTTGATAGCCCTGGAGTGCAGGGTTTGCAGAAATTGTAGAGAAGGCGGGGAATGTCCGGTTAGTATATCTCAGATAGATCCCGAGTATGGGGCTAACCGGATGATTAACCTAATTGGCGCATGGCACAACCAATTACTCGAGATGATGGGCGCTATGGGCATTCGGGAGGCCAGACGACTCAGAGGTGAACAAGGCAGGGTCATGTTCAGGGAAAATCTCGAAAGCGACACTTTTGCGCAATTGTTCATGGATAGCAGCTCTTAAAGAGGGAATCAGGAATAATGTCATACAAGAACATATGGAGCCAGGCGCCATCCGCCGAAGTTGTTAATACTCCTACAAGATTTGGAAGAGCCTTGGGCAAATACTCAGTCATAGTATCGGACGCCTGCAATAATTGTCTGAGATGCGTGGCGATATGTCCTGAAAAAGTGTTTCAGGCTCAGGGCTCCAGGTTGGCCGCTCCATTGGATCATTTATGCCTGGGAATAGAATGTTCCAGGAAAACCAATAGATGTGTATTGAATTGCCCGCAAAACGCGATTAAGGTTGGATATAATTCGAGCTCTAAGGCGTTAGGCGACAGTCGTTGGACTCCGGAGCTCTTGATGAGCACTTGGCATATGGCTGAAACCGGTCAACTGCCAAAGAGTGATATAGAGTATAGGGTTGGCGCTACCGAGGGCGGTTTTGACAAATTGCGGTTCCGTTTTCCCAAGAAGGCGCCACGCAAAGATCTTGATGTTGAAACGATTGATACATCGATCTCATTGAACAAGCGTCATGACGGTCGCCTGGATATTAGCATTCCTATTCCTGTCTACGGTGGTGGAATGTCGTTCGGATCGATTTCCCAAACCACAATGCTTAGTAGAATCAGGGCGTTTGCGGCCTGGAAATCTTTTACCTGCACAGGTGAAGGCGGTTATCCAGAGGCGCTTTATCCTTTCGATGACAATATTATTACCCAGGTGGCGACTGGTTTGTTTGGTGTCAAGGAAGAGACCATCCAAAGGGTTAAAATAATAGAATTTAAGTATGCTCAGGGGGCGAAACCGGGTCTGGGCGGACATCTTTTAGGATCAAAAGTTACAGAGGCCGTCGCCAGAATAAGAGAGACGGTTCCAGGATCTTCTCTATTTAGTCCTTTCCCCTTCCACTCCGTTTATTCAGTCGAGGATCACAAGAAACATGTGGACTGGATAAAGGCGATAAACCCGAGGGCGTTGGTATCCGTAAAGGTTTCGACTCCTTCAGATGTGGATATGGTTGCAATTGGTTCTTACTACGCTGGGGCCCACATAGCGCATCTTGATGGCTCGTACGGGGGAACAGGAGCGGCTCCAGATGTAGCAAAGAAGAACATCGCGATGCCTATTGAGTATGCTAT
>JBFXII010000070.1:0-10102 GCA_050176095.1 Desulfomonilaceae bacterium | reverse complement strand
CCTTGGGTATCAAGTTTGAGTTGAGCAACTTCGGGCAGTATGACACTCCAATCGTCCCCCTGCCGCCTTCTGCTTATGGCCTTTCGCAATTCGCTTTCAGTTACTCGCTCGGCGCTTTCACGAGTAGCCGTTGCCAGAGCCAATATAGGTCTCAATCTGGCTGCTGCTTGGATTCCTTTTCGACTCCCTGCGTGTAATAGTTCGTCGACCTGGCTCAGTTCGCTATCTATTAGAATTTTTAGATCTTTCGGCGGCCGCGTCGAAACTGGCAAAACTCTCTTGGGTATGCAATCCGCAAGCCTCTCCGCGAAGACCAATTGCAGCAAATCATCAAATAATGTGACTGCTGCTTGAGCCTGGAGATAAAGAAGATCTTCCGAAACCTCTTGATAGTAATGAATAGCAATGTCTCGATGGGCATCAAGAATCGACAAAGTAGCGCGCTCATCGGCGGAGATCACTTTGATCTCGTTCTGGGCGATCTCCAAGCACTTATCGAAACCATAGGTGTATTTCTCCCCCTTTGCATGAACGGTTCCCGTCTCGTCCTTGATAATCGCCTTCAACAACATCTCGAAGGAATGATGTAATAGAATCAAGACGCTTTCCGAGCGCCCTTTGTCGTGTGGTCGGTTGAATAGTTCGATTCCGAGTACCAAGGAGTTAACGGCTCGCTTCTTAAGCTCTGCAACATCCCTCTTGGCTCTTGGCATTCTTATTCCTTTCCAGAACGTGTGAGCGCCTGGTCATACCACATGAGGAGTTTGGGGTCTTCATGGAGAATGTTATCCGGAATCTTACGGGCCACGTTGATTATGGTGGTATAATCACGTTCCTGCCATGCTTTCTTGAAGCCGGCGCGGACGGCCTCAAGACGGAAAACCTTAAGACGTTTCTGATCAGACATCCGGTACTCATCGAACTCCTTGAGCAGCGACCTCTCCCGCAGCTTCTCCAGGTCTCCTGCCTGGTTGGGATCGGGCACGTACCAGCGGTCCTTGCCTTTAGCCCTCAGCCTTTCATCATCCTTGGGCAAGCTGCGCAGGTCCTTGAAGTTGGTGGATAAGTAGCTGTGAATGCGGCTTGGCACCTCGCCCCTGCCATCGTAGCGAAGGAAATTCTGTGCAAGCAATTCGGATAACTCCAGCATCGCCTCATGTTTTTGCCATCTTCCGATCTGCGTCAAAAATTGAGGGTGAAGTTCCTGGAAGGTCTGGGGCTTCTTGAGAATCTGCTGTTTGAGCCACAGTATGGCCGAGGACTCATCTGTGATAGAAAGCTTAAGCTGCAAAACCTCTCGGATAGACATGCGTTTTTTATCATATTCAGCTACCTGTTCAGGAAGGAAGTACATATTATCACGCTCAGCGAATCTCTGGACGAGCCCTTCGTAAAACTCTGCAGAGGATAGCGGAACTGTTACACCGCGCTGAACATGGAAAGCTACCATGCGGTCAAAGAGCAGGAAATTTTGACGCTCGGCAATGACCTGTCCCTTGTTGTCCTTAGAGACGAAGATAGGGAGGAGCTTTAGATGTGTACGAATGAAATCCCAGACACCTTCTTCGGTTCCGGCTTCGAGATTAAAGCGCTCCTCTAGGCCGCAGTTGGGTTTGTATGCTGAAATTGCAAGATCTTGTTTGACTGCACCAGCGTAAACATTTGCATTATAGCCGCCCTGTTTTTTATCGAGAATGGCTACATTGGCAATGATGAAGCCTGCTTGTTCAAGAGCCTGCTGCAAAGAACTCCATACATATGCTTTAGTGTTGGAAAATTCCACAGTGATCCATCTTCCTGGCTTTAAAATCCTTCTAAATTCACGAAAGCAATTCGTAATAAGCAATTGATAGTCGCATAGTTCTTTATTTTGCCTTTTATTGATAATTGCTTCATCTTTAATATTTGTTGAGACCCTTAGCCATGCCTCCCAAATCGTATTAAGATCAGAATAAGCTAAATTGGATCCAAAAGGAGGATCGATGAACATGTAATCTATTGAATTATCAGGAATTATTAGCTTTGTTGATGAGCCAGTTCCGATAATAGACATGCAGGCTCTTCGCAGAACTTGTTTAATCGCATTTACACGTATTGGCCAATATTTCAGAGGATTTTGTTCGAGAGATATGGTCGGTGGGTGAAGCATGCCTTTCATATTGCCAGAGGCAGCACCACCGCCTCCTGTGAAGTAGTTGGATATGTGCAAGTTGCTAAGCTTTGAAAGTCTCATAATAAGGCTTGTGAATACAAATTTACTCTTATTGCTATTGCAGCAAGCCCACAAGGCACTTGAGCATATTAAATTACGTCGAGTGAAGAACAAATCTTGATGCATAATTCCTAGACTGCGTGGTTCATCTGTTTTCAATCCTGCTGGAACTTCTGAATCCGGAAACCAATAATCAATATTTGCCTCTTCAATTCTTTGAAGTATTGATATATCGAAATCATCAATTCGCTTTCTAAAGCTCTTGTTTCCAATCGCATAATTAATTTCAACAGGAATTTTTTTAGGTGTTCTATCAATCCGACCTTTGACTCGGTTCAATGTGGTGGACCATACTCGTTGTAATTCTCTTTTTGAGAGTCTTGCCATGCAATTTGGGCATTCAAAATTTTCTAGGACACAACCTCTCTCGTGATCAATTGCGACATCCCAAAACGTAATCTCTTTCCCACATACATTGCAAATAAAGACATCACTCCAAATTACATAATTGATCTCGCCGAAGGCATCAGAATCTATATGCCTTGTTTTGTACATCCAAGCTAGATCTGCCTTGGTCTTTTTAAGAATATCTCTACATTCAGCAAGATATTGTTCCTCCACTGCGGCCAAGTTATACCCCTGCGCAATAAAAGTGGCAGCAGGACTTAACTCGTTTTGAATAGAGTATCTAGTTCCCCACTTAACATCAGGCATGTCAATTGAAATCTTTGCCTTGATATCCAAGTCGGGTTTGCCGCATTCTCTTGCAGCCACTCCGGTCATTCCAGTCCCGCAGAACCCATCAAACACGATATCCCCCGGCTCGGTATAATGGAGGATATATCTCATGATTGCTTTATGCGGCACCTTCGTGTGGTAGGAGTGTGCATTATATATCGGGTCGTTCTTGCCTTCACTTACATCCGCAGCAAAAGGCTCACGTCTGTAGGGCTTTGACGGATCATAGGTCTTGCCATAATACCTGATGAAGTCAGCAATAAACGGATTCGGACAGGCGGTATAATACGGTGGGTCAGACAGCGCCAGGATGTCCTCATCTGAGCCGATGGGAAATCCTTCAATCTTCCGGAATTCGGGATCCTTAAGTTTTTCTCTCAGAATGCAAAGGAAATGCTCTCGGCGGGCGTTATCATCCGGAAAGCTCATGCCCAAACATTCCACCGGGCCCTGTGGTTTTGTATTCCCAAATAGGATTTGACTGTTGCATTCGGTTCGCTTATGCTTCTTCATGGTTTTCCTCATTCTTAGCGACCTTAAAAGTGACCAACCTTCTGCCATAGAGCGAACTTGTGCAGTGCACAGGTTGGATGATTGATTGAGTGTGTCTGTTCTGCCGGAAGATGCGGTTCATGAGTTACCTCTGCCCTCTGCGTTTGCCCTCCAGGAAGAGAGAATGCCAAGCCCGTCCTCAGTGATCACATATGCTTGGTTCGGATGATTGGGCTCCTCGGGGTGGGTCATTCGAACCAGATTAGCCTTAATCAATGGCTCCAAATGCGTGCGTCGGAAAAAGGTACGATGAGATACGCCAAGTGTCTTCATGAGGTCGGCCTGGGTTCGTGGCACCTCGCAAAGCGCCATGATCTTTCGTTGCGGTTCAGTAAACTTGGTCAGTTTTGGAGTGACCAAGCTAACCGCCGCCACCCCGCTAAGTTGGTCAGTGACCAAGTCTCTTGCAAGGGGAGGTACTTGGTCATCTTGAGCGAAGCGCTCCTGAAGATGAGACGCCAGCTCCCAGCTCACTCTTGGCTTCACAACTGCAAGAAGCGTTTGGGTGACCAAGTGATCTAATACTTGTTCGGCCTCTCCGGAGCCGCGCCCAATCACTGCTTTTGCATCTGTGACGCCGACTACACCTGCACGACAGGCATACGCAATTACCGCTGCTTCTTGCTCGGTGAGCCTTACGCCCAACTGGGCTTGGAATAATCGTTGTTCTTCGGTCAACAATGTCTCCTTAAGCAATGTGATTTCGAAGGTCTTTTCCCGCTTGTCGTTAACGATGCTCGGAGGGACGAATCCCAACTGCCGCCAATTACCGAAAATAGAACGAACACCCGTGCCAGCCTGATCGCTCAGACCGATGCGTCTAAAAGCCGCCACAATAGCAGGGTTGCGGACTTCTTTCTCAGTTGGGTCTAAGAGTTGATCCATGGTGACAAAAGCATCTCCAGGATTCCAAAAAACGGTACGGTCCAAGAATATCTTGATGACCGGCTTTCTTGTTTGGTCGCCAAAATCCTGGTGGATAAGCAAGTTAATGGCAGCCTCACGGAAAGATATGTAGTCTGGCGGATCGTCATGGCGGCGCAAGGTGGCAGCATCAATTGAAAAAGGTTTTTCAGCAAGGCGAAAATACTTCTCGACGAGCAACTGCCAGGCATGGATAATATTATCCTCCACAACAACCCGGTCACACCACCGGTGTTCAGGTGACCAATCGTCGAATCGCGCATCAATTCGCTGGTAGTCCACAATGCCACGCGGCAACAAATAGCGTAACAGCCTTGACTTGCCGAAGAGCAACGCAGCCGCTCGCGTTGGTCGAAGCGCATTGTCCGATTCGACAACAAAGCCCCATTCATTAAGAAATTCAACATCGCTTAGGTCAGCATGGCGGTTAGCTTGTTTTTCTTGAAACACACGGCGATACCATGCGACCGACGCCTGGTCGAAAAAATCCTCTGCATCCAGATCGGACATGACCCCGCTGTCGTATGGGATATCCCCTGCATCACGAAGGAAGCGTCTAATCTCGGAATCGGTGCATCGCTCATCTCCTCCCCCTCGCCGGATGTAAGATTGTTTGATGTCGCCGTTCAAACAAATCGGTTTATCCTTGCGACGCGCTTCAGGCACATGAAAAACCAACAAAGTCATTCCATCATGCACTACAGTACTTTCTTGAACCGATATCGAGCGCTTAAACTTACCGCCAGCACGCAAGCAGCTCAGGAAGTCGTTCTGAACTTTGTCGACTTCGATTACCCCTACGATTTGAAACGATCCCCTTTTGTCCTCGACGCCGAAGACTAGATGGCCCCCTGCAGTATTGGCAAACGCAGAAACGCTTTTGTATGTGTCACTCGGCACATCATGCTGGGCTTTCTTAAATTCGATATCATTCCATTCGTACTTCTTGAGACGAGCTATCAATTCTTCCTGATTCATTTCGCTACTCCAGCACGATTCTCACTTTGCCTGGTTCCTTTCCTTTGGTAAGTCTATCTAAGTATTCCTCAAACCGCTTCCTTATCTCTTCCGGGGTAGCAGGAGAGCCGCCTGCGAGAAGAGCGTCCTGCAGATCCCCTATTTTTATCGAGACCTTAGTGAGTCCTGAAAGGATGTCCTTCAATGCCTGAATGAAGTTCTGATTCAGGTCATCCGGCAAGGCCCGCGTTCTGATGAAGTCGTCAATCTTTTTGCGCGGTTCAGGCTTGAGGAGGCTCAAGTCCTCTTTGATTGTTGGGTCTTCAAGGTTGGAGAGCAGTGTCTGAGCCCAGTTATCTACCAGATTATCGAGTTCGTTGTCCAACTGATCCAAAATCGTTGCTGCTGGTGCAGCGGGAGCTTCCCCTCCAGGTCTGAAGTTGCAGTGTGGGCAGACCGGCGAGGCTTCTAGCTCCTGTTCAATGAGTGAGGCGCAGCTCTTCAAATCCTCAAGCCGTTTCCGGAAGTCCAAAAGTTGCTGGCGCGGCATCAGGTCAATGTGGGATAGCGTCTGCAGTTTCTTGAGCCTATCGTCGCCCATGAGCTGGACCTTGCGCTTATCCTCATTCACACCTAGACGCGCCTTGGAATGCATGAATAGGTATGAAAGCAAGTAGGATCTCTTTAGTTCTCTGAGCTTGAACTGAGTCTGCTGACGGAAATTGGGAATGCTCCTTTTTGCTGGATCGCTGATTGATGCCAAAACCTCATTTCGCGTCGTCTTCATCTTTTCAATCCATTCGTGGCTTGCAGGCAGGACAGCCTCAGCGGTGGATAAGTACGAGGCTGTAGGTCCGAGGTCGGCTATAAGGTCCTCAAGCGCTTTGATCTCTGCCAGGGAAGCAAGCCCATCCCGATGGGCAGAGACTTCTGGGGCATCATAACGAAAATTCTTTAGTTTGCCGGTCGTCGTGTAAGCCTGTAGAGATTCGAGGAAGTTCTTAGTAGCACTAAGTTTGGTGCGAATCATCTCTGCTTCATCCTCAGGCAGAAGATTTCGACCCCAGAAGAACAGGCCGCCCTGCAGGCTCTGCTGTACGAGCACTACCTGCTCGACAGTCGCCGTAATATCCTTCTGAAGCTGTTGCACTGGCTCGTCATTCCCCATGGTAATCTGTTGGACAAAGCCAGGAGGAAGTCCGAGCAGCTCAAAGAGGGCCTTGAGAGCTGGAACGTTCCAATCCTTAGGCCTCTCGATATGTTTGAACTGCACCAGTTCATCGATGCTAATGCCGGCCAATTGTGTAAGCTCTGTTGCACTGAGTTTCTTGCTCGGAATGGAGAGAACCACCTCACCAGAATAGACCAGAGCGGCCAACACAACCACTGCCCATTCAGGCTCAAGCCGGAAGTTCTCTGGTGCCAGATACTCGACGCCGAGAATATCCTGGATCACCTCGGAACGGTTGATTACCTGGCCTTGACCCTTCATCTTAAGCAGTGATAGTATGTGCTTAGCGTACCTGGATTGATAGGGATCAAGTCTATCTCCATCAAGAAGCTCCAGAGCATCCAGCACCGCAATAGCCTGCTTTGTGCGATTCGGTCCAGCGATAGCGCGTAAGGCGTCCTGGGCAACGAGGGGCCGACTCTTTCCAGTGATGAGCACGGAGAAGTGTGGATATTCAGGAGCCTGATTCTGAAAGTGTGTGCTTAGGCAGATGCTGGCGATGGTGTATACCATGTCGCGGAAGTTGATGCGTTCATGTGGGCTGGAGGGTGAAAATTCACGGATTGACCTGCCTTTAGCCCAGTCATTCATGGACTTGGTACGCCCCTGGTAGGTAACTTCTAAGGCGTTGGTCATGTTCTTCTGAAGCCACTGAACAAGGTCACGAAGGAAATGTGATGCTTTGGAATCGTAGGTAGACTTGGCATGACCTGAGGCAGTGGATGTGAGGTCCAAGGCAGCGGCGTAATTTCGAAGCGACGAGCGGAATTCATCATCTGTGTTTGTTAAACGCAGGAACAACTCGTCTGGCTTTTTCTCGTCTGTGAAATGAGGTGGATCAAAAGGTTGAATGAAGTAAAGATAGAAATCGCGCGGCGGTATTGCCGTGGAACGCTCATTGGCCGATCCAAAGAATAGATATCCTTGGCGCATAGCTTTGCGCTCCACCCATTCAATCTCTCGCTGCCATATATTGTACCCTGTCCTATAAGTCTGGTCGGTGCATTCCATGACCCGCTTGAGTGCCTCGTAGTAGTAGCGGTCGAGCTGAGATAAATCAAGGCTTTCGGCTCGCTTCTCGATCAGTGCATCGAAATCTTCGGTCTTCTTAAGGTCCAGGTAGTACTGGCGGTTTTCGGGGTTTACAGAGATGAACTGACCGCTTACTGTCTTGTGAATTTCACGCAGAACAGTCTCTACCTGAGAGAGAAGGTCGTCGGCGGGATCGCCACCAAGCTCCTCAATACCTGGCTGAAAGAGGCATAGGCCGTCGCGTAACTCAACTGTCGTTGCACCTAGTGGAGCATAGATATCTCCGGTCGTGAGCCGGTTGACAGATAGCGCATGGATGATCCTCAAGGCCATGGACCGATAAGCAGGGCGAGTGAAGACTTGCTGTATACGTGATTCAAGCACCTGGCTGCAGTCGATGACCGCCTTGATGTCCGGGATGGCGCGGAAGGAAGGATTCTCTCGCAGAATCGTCCAATAGCTATCATAGGCGATGACACCAGGCCAGTTCTCAGGCACTTCTTGATCCATCAGCTTCTTCATAGCCAGTGACACCGTCTTAAGAACCTCACGCTTTTCCACTGCTGTTACTCGTTCAAAGGTGTCGATATAATCAGGATGCACTGGAAAGAGCCGCACGAACTCATCCATGCGCTCGTTCATATGTCCATAGAACTTCGAGAAGGGAGTTAAATACTCACGAATTTTCACCTGCTGGTCAGCAGTCTTCCTGAGCAATCGCTCGGCTACTACAAATTTTATGTCTGTTTTTGCGATGTGGACTTGCTCGAAACGGGCTCTAATAACTCGGAGAAATTCCTGGCCGACAAAACCAAAACGAGGGCTGTCAAAGATGGCTTCCTGGACGCCCGCAATGAAACGAAACCGCAGGTCCTTGCAGACCTCGCCAATTTCACGCAGAAAATTAAGGTCAAGTATAAGTTCCTGGTCCTTGCGCGTACGTAGGTAGTCGAGCAATTCGTCCAGCACAAGGAGCAAACCCTGGTCAGGATACACCTCGTGGAAGGCGGTCATCATCTCTTCGAAGGCACGTTTGTTGTTAGGCACTTTGTCCGCCGACGGGAAGGAATAAGACACACCCATGTCGGCCATGTGTTCCTCGATCTCAGCCACGATGATGTCGCGCAAGGACATGGTCGTCGCGCCGATCTCAGCTCGGACCACCTTGAAGCGGCCACTGATCTTGCCCATTGCAGTTGCCACCCGCATGTTGTTCAGGCAGGTCAATAGATCGCCGTTCTCAGCCAGGGCTGAGATCGCGGACAAGAGATGCGATTTGCCGGTGCCATAGTTGCCGACGACCAGCAGCCCTTTGTTATCCATTGGCTGCTCGAACTGAAGCTGAGGAACGACAAGGTTGACCAGCTTCTCGGCCATCTCATCGGAGATGACGTAGGTCTGGACAAGTTGGCGGGCAGCAGTAGCCTCATCGGCATCCCTCAACTGGACCACTGACTCGATAGGCTCGAACTGGATCAAATCTCCATATTTCATAGCATCAGCACCTACGCTTTTTGTTATTCGTCTTCATGCAACGGCCTCTTTGCTCACTAATAAGAAATCAAGTAAAGGGTATCTTTTGTATTCAGCATGGTCCGGTGTCGCGTATATCACGTGATTGCTTTCGATTGAGCCATTCCAGGCCGCGACCACCGTCTTGTTCCGCGAAATCCCCTGCAGAAGCCGCAGCAGGTCTAGCATGAGCGATACATCAAACAGGATTTCTATATTGTCCACCAAGATCACATCATCCGCAGATGTACCCACAATTTCTGTGAGGAGTCGCGGCAACTGCAAAGCCCTCTGACGCTCGGTGAGGTCGAGCATCCGCCGAGACAGCTCGAGATTGACGTTGAACAGGGGGGCGGATGTGCGCTCGTGAACAACCTGGAGCGCAGCGGTCTTACCAGAACCGGCTTTGCCTACCAGAAGGACAAGGCGATAGTACAGCTCAGCTGCTTGGCGAACTCGGATTATTATTTCGTCGGCGAGAGGCTCGAGCATAGAGTTCTACTCCTAGATTCGGCTCGTTCGGGCTGCGTTTTTTCAAGCCAATGACTCTATATGGATTTCAAGTCCTAGCTGATCTATGTATGGTACTCCGCATTCCCAAACAAGCTGCAAAGCGTGAATATCTTATCACAGATAGCAGCTAAATCTTTGGTGGTCAAGACTTCCTTTGCGTTCATATCAATCATACGCACCACTTTATTTTCAAGTAGAATCAGACTCAGAATATTCCCATATCAAGCATAATTTAAATTTATTGTTAGGTCTGATCCAGCGCTCTTGGAGATTATGTCCCCACGCAACTCACTCCTGCAAGGGAAAGCACGCATGCTGAAAAAGAGGCAAGTTCGTATATATTAAGATGAACATAAGCTAGGCCTGGATGCCCAAGAGCTATAGGCGCTGGATATATGAGATCCTGGAAGAGGAGAACCATGCAAACGGCT
>JBFXII010000069.1:0-10108 GCA_050176095.1 Desulfomonilaceae bacterium | reverse complement strand
AGAAACGCTGCTACCAGCTTCTCTTCTTCTTCCGGGGTTTGGGGCTTGGGTAAGGTCAGACAACTTACTCCATCCAGTGAATGCTCCCAACTATTTTTCTGGTCGTCAGTCAGCGGCGCAAGAGGAGTTTCTTTGAAATTTTCATATGGCGGAGGCAGGGTCGCAAAATTTTGAGGATTCAGGTCAACCAACTGCTCGGTTGGCTTGGATAATTCTTCAGGTTTCATTTTATATCCTCCGAGTAAATTCTCTTATTTATTTTCCCATGGATTGGAAGTTGCTACATCAGCCCAGGTTTTCTTGCCTCCCTGTGCGTCTATATGGGTGGCCGACCACGTTACAGGGTAACCCAAGTAAGTCTTGATTTTGGCATCAACACCCGGATCACCTACGTTAGGATTATCATCCCATTTGACCTTATCCCACATGAAATATTTTGAAACCATGTGAGTCATATGTGTGAACGGGAAATAAGCAATGAATCCGAGGAAAAGTAGCAGGTTCAAATAGTGCAATCCGGTCAATTGGCTTTTCGCTGAGCTGAAAGTAATTATGCTAACCAGGTAATCGCGTGAAATTGCAAAACCGGGATCGTTTAGCCATACCAGGAAACCGGTGACAAAGATTGCTCCCAACCAGATCAGATTCATGTAATCAATTGGAGCTGAAAATTCGCTCAGTTCGCGATCAGTCATGCGTTTTATTAATAGCCCTATAACTCCAATTGCGCCCAAGACGTAGCCAACAACTCCAAACAGTATTGTCAGCGATTGGACAAAACTTCCCATGGCGCTTGTAGCGGGCAAACCCAGTAACTGTAGTAAAGCTCCAACAGCCAAAAAGGCTAGTCCAGCTATAGCCAGATAGAGGCCCATGTGGAAAGGAAATGACCAATACCAAAGCGACTTGTTATCCTCATACAAGGCCTTGATAAATAGAATTTCCGGAAGCATGAACACATACTGAGCAACATGATCTTTATGTCTCTCATGTTTCCAGAAATTGATCTCCTCATAGAATGAACCACCGTACGATTTCTGTTTGCCTTCGTGAGGAATTGGATATAATTCCCAACGAACGTGCATTGGCATCGTGGCGTATTTAAGCATTTTGGCCGCAAATCCTACTATGAAGATAGCGCCACACAAATAAGTCAGAATCTGAATCCAGCTCATTTCTCCTCTCCTTCCGCCATGTAGACAATTTTTTTTCAGGAATGATAGGCTAAGTTTAACACATCTCAAACTATCACTTTACTCGGAATAATGCCAGAGTTTTAGCACACTAATTGTCACATTTCCCTTTAAAAGATGTGTACTATATTGATGACGGCAGTAAAATTTCTAAATCAAAAGAGTAGTAACTTGCTAGCAGTAGCGAATTTGTCAATTCAAAGAGAAGACGCGTTCGAGTGATTCATGACATCAATCTCCAAAATACACCTGTAATAATGAATAACCGAACAGCATGAACAATACAAAAAACTCTCAGTCAAGGTTCAGTCCTCTCGAGTTAGTAAATTCTGGCTCCTGGACTACTTACCAGAGAGCCGCTGGTCATCTCTTTCTACGTTCCACTCATCATCGTAATCCTGACTGTCCTCGATTGGCAATTCCTCCATTTCCGGCAACGGTTCATCCGCATAGTCAGCTCTAAAAAACTTATTTACCCATAGCTGACCCCATGTGTCATCTTCAAGAAAATCCCTAAGATCTCCGACTGATTTTAAATTCATGAATTGGATCCAACCATCGACGTCCATCATCAATGTAAGTTCTTCAGGTTTAGAATCCGACCAGTCGATGAAATAAGGTGAATGAGAACTCATAAGCACCTGTTTGCCAGGATTTGAGGCAGCAAAACGATGCATAAGGCCGTAGAGAACTCGAAGCCTGTTTGGATTGAGATAAGTCTCAGGTTCTTCAATAAAAAAGATTCTCGGCTGATCGGGAAGATTGAACAGAGTGCAGAGCGCAAGAAAAACAAGAAAGCCATCGGATAATTGCGGTCCCACGAAATAACCGGACTTATTCTCCTCCTCAACTCCAATACCTACTTGGTGAGGATCACCTAAATGAGGCGTGAATATTCTCTTAATTCCAGGAATGCATCTCTTGACCTCTTGAACTATACGATAGAAATTTTCCGGGTGGTTTCTTTCGAGATGATGAACTACTGCAGCCAGATTCTCACCGGTATGGTCCAGAAGATAAGAATCCTGTATTGCAGATGGCTTTTTAATCAAGTCCGGGATGAATCTATAACGCTTAATCTTTGAAAGGTATTGCGCAACGGCTCTAATTCTCTTCTCAGAATCATTCCAGGCATGACCTTTCCTCATCTGAGCCATTTTCGACTCTCTAGCCTTCACGTCGTTGATTGTAAAAAGAATCTCTCCCTGAACCTCCTGAAGAGTTTCCTCTTTTATCAAATATTCATTTCGCCGAATTTCCGTGAAAACAATAGAGTAACTATAATTTACGCCCTCAACTTCAAGCGTGACTTCGAAATGTAAATCGAGTTCCTGATTTTCTGACACGCTTTTTTCTTTTCTGCTCAAGGTTTGTCTGAAGGTAAACGGTCCTGGGCCAAATGCGCTACTGAAGGGGCCTGAGGCGAGAAAACTCATCATGAGCAAAAAATTACCCAAGTTGGATTTTCCGGTACCATTAGGTCCGATGAAAATATTCAAGGGTCTGACATCAAATTCAGCTTCCTTGAAGTTTTTGAAATTCTTGACTTTAATACTCTTAATCATATTGGCCGTTTTCCTTTCTCAATAGCCCATTTCGGCCCCCCGAAGTTGATCAAAACACTAAGAAACTGTCACCTGTAAACTCACTCAGACTGTTAATCACACCGCAGACGTCGTTTTCGCATTAGCGGCATAACGTACCACTATTCCATGCCAGATAAAATTAGCTCATAATTTTAAGAGATAAGCTGAAATTAGGTTTTTACTAAAAAGGTATTTTCAAAGATTCGCCACGAGGGCGCGCGAAACGACCATCGCCAATTAGCTCCCGTTTCGCTTCAATTCAATAGTATGGTTACTTCCAACCTTAATTAAATTATTTTTCTTCAAGAGGAGCAGATATCCAGCTCATCATTGATCTGAGGTTGGTCCCAACTGTTTCAATTTTGTGTTCTGCAGCCATACGCTCCATCGCTTTAAATACTGGTCTACCTGCCTGATTTTCAAGAATCCACTCTTTAGCAAATTCACCTGACTGAATCTCAGAGAGGATTTTTTTCATTTCTTGCTTTGTCCTGTCGTCAACAATGCGAGGGCCCCTTGTCAAGTCCCCATATTCTGCCGTGTTACTGATAGAATATCGCATTCTACCAATTCCGCCCTCATAGATGAGATCAACAATAAGCTTCAGTTCGTGAAGGCATTCAAAATAGGCAATTTCGGGTTGATAACCAGCTTCTACAAGTGTTTCAAATCCCGATTGAATTAACTGCGTAACTCCACCACAAAGGACAGCCTGTTCACCAAACAAATCGGTCTCGGTTTCTTCCTTGAAAGTTGTTTCAATAACTCCTGCCCGGGCTCCACCAATTGCCTGGGCATAAGCCATACCTATGTTCCAACAATTTCCTGTGGCGTCTTGATAGATTGCGAGTAGAGCTGGAACCCCAAATTTTTCCTTGTAAGTTCGTCTAACCAAATGACCGGGACCTTTGGGGGCCACCATAAATACGTCTACATCCTGACTCGGTTCAATTTGGCCAAAATGAATGTTGAAGCCGTGAGCAAAAGCGAGGGCCTTTCCGCCGGTAAGGTTTTGGGCTATTTTTTCCTTGTATAATTTGGACTGAATTTCATCGGGCGCTAGTATCATTACTATGTCGGCGACCCTAACAGCGTCCTCAACTTCCATAACTTTGAGTCCATCCTGGATCACCTTGTCCCATCTTCGACTGTCCCTCTGAAGACCCACAACGACCTTAATCCCTGAGTCGTTAAGATTAAGAGCATGAGCGTGTCCCTGACTACCATAACCAATTATTGCCACTGTCTTATTTGCCAAATACGCTGGATCAGCGTCTCTATCATAGAATATCTTTGCCAATGTTTCTCCCCGTTCGAGCTAGTACAGCTCCCGAAATTTTTTCTCTGACTAGTTTAACAAAAACGCAGCATTGCTTCAAGGTTAGGACCAAATAAAAAATGTTGCAAAGTATGGGCAAATTGAAATTTGTGGATCTAGCGACCCCTGTCAATCACAAACGTCGGACTATCGTTTTCTGGAAATTATTTAAGGTTAATCTGCTACAATCCTATGTTTGTCTTCCTTGAAAACGTGCCTTGGAGGTTCGATGAGAACAGTAGTGTCTGGAGGCACTGAAGATGTCAGCCACACATTTCCACCTATTACGCAGCGTTCTCCTATAACTGTGTCCCCCCCGAGAATCGTAGCCTGAGCATAAATAGTGACATCATTTTCAATAGTTGGATGGCGCTTTTTGCCTCTCAGAACGTTCCCACCCTCAGATTCCCTAGGCACTGAAAGCGCGCCCAAGGTTACACCTTGATAAATACGAACTCTATCGCCAATTGTTGTTGTTTCACCAATGACTACACCGGTTCCATGATCAATAAAAAAATCTGAACCAATGGTAGCCCCTGGATTGATGTCTATTCCAGTAAGAGAATGTGCGTGCTCAGTCATTATTCTTGGCATTAGGGGAATTTGCCTGAGGAACAACTCGTGCGCCACCCTGTAAACAAAAATTGCATACAGGCCAGGATAAGAAAAAACTATCTCGTCAAGACTCTTAGCCGCAGGGTCTCCATCATAGTGAGCTACCACATCACGACTAAGTGTTCGACGTAACTGTGGGAGTTTTTCCACAAATACAACGGCTTCTTCGCGACCTCTCTCCACGCATTTCAAACAAATATTGTCAGCTCGTCGGCATTCATGCCGGATACTGCGAGAAATCTGAGCAGATAACGCTTCATATAACTGAATCATTTCACTACCGAGGTGATATTCTAACGTCTGACTAGTGAGTTCCTGTTTACCGAAAAATCCCGGGAATAATAGATCCTGTAATATGCCCAGGATTCCTATGATCTCCTGTTTCGACGGAATAAGCGCGGCCCCAACGTGATCTACGGTGTTTTCTTCCTGACAGGTCTGAACCATTGCTACGATAGTTTTGCGAAGCCTGTCTTCCTGGACCGGCAATATGGAGTCTTCCTGAAAATCGCAAACATCATCAAATTTTGATTTCGTGATCATTGGTGGTAGCAACTCCCATTTTTTGGAGAAATTATAACACGCATAATTGAATCAATGTATCAGATTTGAACAGGCGTCTCTGCTCTGCTTTTTGCTTCAATCAAACGCGCATTTTTGCGGTAAGGCAACATCAATGTGACTTAAGAAAGGCCGCTACCGAAACATCTTACGGCAAATTCCGAATAACGGCGGTGAAATTGACTCTGACCGACAAACAGGGCAGCGACTCGGCGTCGTGAGACGGTCTCTTTTTTTAAATGCAAATCCACATTCCAGGCAACGCGCAGCTTGAGATATTATCTCATTGCTTCTTCCGAGACTTTTCTGGACATGAGGTAGAGCTTCGAGAACGTCTTTTTCTTTTATTCCAATAATTTTTGATAAGGATTTTGATGAAAACTGACCCTGGAGTAACAATTCAATGATTTGTTGACGAATGGTTTGATTCACGTCGCTTCATTTTTCAAGACAAGGCTAACACAGGAATGCTTGACACGTCCTGATTAATCGTAGAGGATACTGATTCTAATTAGTCCCGGCAAACTATTTATAAAATTTCTTCAAATTCGAATATTGGAGGTGTTTCATGGCGGAGAGGTCTCTGAACCGCGTAATGCTACTTGGGCGCGTAGGTAAGGATCCAGAAGTCCGTTATACGGCTTCCGGGAAGGCTGTAGCAACGTTCACTCTCGCAACTTCCTTGAAATGGCGAGACCAAGAGGGGAAAGACCAAGAAAAGACGGAATGGCATCGCATAGTTGCGTGGGGTAGGCTAGGAGAGATTTGCGGCGAATATCTTGGAAAAGGAAAACAAGCATACGTCGAAGGTAGGATTCAGAGCCGGGAATGGGAGGACCAGGATGGAAACAAGAGAACTACTTTTGAAATAATTGCCAGCGATCTCATCCTGCTAGGAGGTCCCACTGTAGATCAAGCCTCCAGGAGTGATGAATCACACCGACGGGCATCTTCTGGACAGCCCAGGCCGCAGGCAACCCAAAAGCCAAAAAATGATGACCGAGGTTATTTCCCTCCACCTCCAGAAGATGAAATTCCATTTTAACATTTTTTCTTTGAAGAACCTGGATGTAAATGGGCGATTAATATTTTGATGACAATTCAGTAGTTCATCAATTCATATAACCCCTTAAAAAATGTTAATTTTTGGATAAATCAATATGAGCTATCTGTCTGGAATCCAAATTCATTAAGAAAACAACAATTGAAATTTCATTTCAAATGATTCGAATAGGAATTATTCCGATTAAAAATTTTGAGTTTGAAGGCGAATGATGTTAGTATCATCCAAATTAACAGTAAAATTAAGGAATCCCACTAAAGTAAAGCCTTGCCTCTCATTTTGAGTTTGATGGAGGAATGATGCCCAGTCATATTCTTGGTAGGCCTTTTCGACTAACTTTAACTTCAATGTTGTTAATTATGTTGTTCTGTTCATGGAGTCTAGCTTTCAATGAAGCGCCAATGCTGTCAAAACTCGTTAAGAGTGGTCAGCTACCGCCGGTCGAAAAAAGGCTTCCAGCTTCTCCTCCTGTGATCAAGCCCGTGGACCAGGTAGGGTCGTATGGAGGAGTGTGGAGACGAGCGTATACTGGGCTATCAGATCTTGTTGGTGTGCGGCGAGTATTGTATGAACCGTTGGTTCGCTGGAGTCCTGACTACAAGATTGTTCCGAATTTGGCCAAAAAATGGGAGGTTGATGAAACGGGCAGAATATTCACTTTTTATTTGTTAGAGGGGGTGAAATGGTCCGACGGCCAGCCTTTTACCGCCGATGACATTCTGTTTTATTTTGAGGACATTCTCGCCAACAAGGAACTAACGCCATCTCCTCCGAAATGGATATCGGCTGACGGACATCTACCCAAAGTTCAAAAGGTCAATGACTTCACATTCAGAGTTGAGTTTGAAAAACCAGATAGTCTTTTTCTGGAGCAACTGGCCTGTCCTCATGGAATGGAGTTAGTAACCAAACCCAAGCATTATTTGAAGCAGTTTCACAAAAAATATGCCGATCCTGAAAAACTTAAAGAGCTGATGGAAGCGAGGAACGCATCGACTTGGGCCAAGTTATTTCTAGATGTTTCTAACCTCCGAACGTCTCTGTTCATCACTGATCAGATGCCTTCTTTGTGCGCGTGGATCACGAAAGTGCCAGCGCCGGCTAAGAGATTTGTGATGGAGCGAAACCCCTATTATTGGAAGGTTGACACAGCTGGGAATCAGCTACCGTACATCGATTCCATGGTTCATGATCTTCAGGCTGAAGCTAAAACAATAATATTGAAGGCCATAGCTGGCGAAATAGATATGCAAGGACGGCACCTCGGCAGCATGCAGAATTCGGTGCTTCTGTTGGCAAGCCTGAGCAATGGAAACTACAGATTGGTTCCCAAAACCTCTACGGCGTCGGTAGGGCTTTTACTGGCTCCGAATCTAAATCACAAAGCTCCTGCATTGAAAGAAATTCTTGGTGATCCTCGATTCAGGAAGGCCATGTCTCACGCAATTAATAGGCCAGAAATTAACAAAATAGTATGCAGGGGTAAGGGTGTTCCTCGTCAAGCGGCCCCCTTGCCGGAGTCGGAATTTTATAGTCCTTCCTATGAAAAGGCATACACGGAATATGACCCCACCAAGGCGATGAGTCTCCTTGACGAAATGGGACTCAAGATAGGGAGGGACGGAAAGCGGCTGAGGTTTGATGGTAAACCCCTTCAGCTATCCTTGGACGTCTCCGTTTCTGTTCCGGGATGGGTTGACTCTGCCGAGGTGATAGCATCCAACCTTAAAGCCGTAGGTATAGAGACAGAAGTAAAGTCAGAGACTATGGAGCTTTTCAGGCAGCGCACTCAAAATGCTGTTCATGAAATAGCTCTCTGGCCCGGTGATGGTGGGATAGAATGTCTGCTTGAACCAAGGTGGTATTTTCCATACAACTCTGAAAGTCTGAACGCCCCTCTGTATGCGCAATGGTTTCAGAGTGGTGGAACAAAGGGTGATGAGCCACCTGACGATATCAAGGAAATGATGCAGAATTACAGAGAAATCCTAACCGCAGTCAATTCAGACAAACGTAAGGAGCTTTTCGCCAAAATTTTAGCTGCGAACGAGAAGAACCTGTACGTTATTGGCTTGGTTCATGATCCTCCTGATTATTATGTTGTTTCCAAAGACATGATTAATGTTGCAAAAAAGGATTTTCAGAGTTGGATCTACCCTAATCCGGGTCCTATACATCCTGAACAATTTTCTTTTGTCACGAAGAAGGGTGGAACACGATAATTTGGAAAACTCTCAGGAACTGGGGTGTAGCCGTTAAAGGTTCATCTAAGTATTAACGGCCTTCAATAATTCTTTGCTTTTTCATGATAGAGTCTGCCATTGATATAGAATTAGCAGACAAATGCCGGCGAATGTTCAACCAGTTGTAATTCTTTGTTTAACAGAGAACGTGGCGTCAACAGATTTTTGCTGAGTTCCCACATTATTGCGAGAGAGGGTCGGTAGGATGATCGCCTACATAATTCGCCGGATTCTCATCATGATTCCGACGTTGATAGCTATCTCTATAATTTCATTCATAATCATCCAATTGCCTCCAGGGGATTTTCTAACCACTTACGTTTCACAATTGAGCGCTAGTGGAGAAACCGTGGACCAAGCAGAATTGGAAGCCATCAAAGAGCGCTTTGGCCTGGATGAGCCTCTTTATAAACAGTATCTGAAATGGGCTTCAAATTTCTTACGAGGAGATTTCGGCCATTCTTTCGAATGGAACAGGCCCGTCTCAGAACTCATTGGTGAGCGGTTAAGTCTGACCATTGTGATCTCGGTGTTCACCATTTTGTTTACCTGGATCATTTCCCTGCCCATAGGAATTTATTCCGCCGTCCGTCAATATTCGTGGATGGACTACCTTTTAACGATAATTGGCTTCATTGGGCTGGCGACACCGAACTTTTTGTTTGCATTGGTGATGCTGTGGGTATCTTACGCTTATCTGGGGTTGAGCATTGGTGGTCTTTTTTCGCCTGAATATGCGGAAGCCCCATGGAGTGTGGCCAAGTTCATAGATCTGATGAAGCACCTGTGGATACCAGTGGTGATTGTTGGGACCGCTCACACTGCCAAATTCATTCGTATAATCAGAGGCAATCTTCTAGATGAACTCAGGAAGCCATACGTGACGACAGCCAGGGCAAAAGGCCTGTCCGAAGTACATCTTATTCTGAAATATCCTGTGCGAGTTGCGATTAATCCTCTGGTCAGCACTATAGGCTGGACGTTACCCGAATTGGTCTCAGGCATAGCAATTACAGCGGTGGTGCTCAATTTGCCTACAACAGGGCCACTATTGCTGAGCGCTTTGTTGAGTCAGGACATGCAGTTGGCAGGAACATTCATAATGCTGCTTTCGTTTCTCACAGTTATTGGAACACTCATATCTGACATCTTACTTGCGTGGGTCGACCCTCGAATCCGTTTTGGAGCAAGGGAGGGTCTGTGATGGAACAAAAACAGAAAGAGATGAAATATTTGAATGCCACCTGGAGGCAACTCGTGTGGTGGCGTTACAAAAAACATACTTTGGCCATGATAGGTCTTCTGGCCATAGTGGGAATGTACATTACCGCAATTTTTTGTGAATTTCTGGCTCCTTATGAAAAAGATACAAGGCATCTTGAGTCAATCTACTCCCCGCCGTCGAAAGTTCACATCATTGACGAAAATGGCAACATTAGATGGCCTTTTGTAAGAAAAATGGACGTAGACATAGATCTTGAAACCCATCAAATTGCGTTCAAAGAGGTAATGGGGACCAATTACCCTAT
>JBFXII010000068.1:0-10231 GCA_050176095.1 Desulfomonilaceae bacterium | reverse complement strand
AAGCGCTCATCGTCCAATAGTTCAATTATACTGCTGATCTAGACGCCTGAAGAATCAAATATGCGAAAACCTTGTGATTATGGATAAATGTTATTTTTCAAGAAACATCTAATATTTGTTCATCTAAACCAATTGACAATATGAAGGCGTGCCGGATATACTTAACGTTAACGTAAACGATATACGGCTGCGCCATGACAAAACCTTCTCAAAAAGAAAAGTCCTACACTATTTCGGAACTGGCGTCCGAGTTCGAAATCAGCCCCAGATCTATACGATTTTATGAAGAAAAAGGTCTCATTGCTCCAAGGCGAACACGGGGTAATCAGAGAATTTACAGCAGACGTGATCGAGCTAGATTGAAACTTATTTTGAGGGGAAAACGGTTTGGGTATTCGCTCGATGAAATAGCTGAGATGATCGGAATGACTAACGCGGAGCTCAATGAAGTCAACCAGATTGAGACATCGTTGGCTTATGGAGAAAAAAAGCTGAGGGAAATCCGGGAGAGAATTGGTGAACTTCAGTTTCTGGAGCAAGATATACTGATGGTAAGAGAAAAACTTCTAAAAAGACTAAAAGAGCTCAGGAAGGGAGAGACTCATGAATCTGGCGCAAATGATGGACCTGAACGCAAGAAAGTACCCTGATAAGGTTAGCCTTCGTTACAATGGGAAGGGGACTACATTCGGAGAATTGAAAGAGAGTTCTGAGAGAGCAGCTGGCCTTCTACAAGGTTGGGGAGTAATCAAAGGCGATAAAGTAGCTATCATGAGTCAGAACACACTTGACTTTGTGGCGGCCTTTTTTGGAATTGTAAAGGCTGGCGCTGTTGTAGTCCCGGTAAATCACAAGCTCATGGCTCCTGAGGTTGAATACATACTCGAACATAGTGAAGCCAAGCTCCTCTTCTTCGACGCGTCACTCGAACCTGTGATATCAAAACTAAACTCCAAAATACGTAAAGTGTCATTGGATAGTTCTGTTGGGGGATATGAACAATTTGAGGATCTTCTTCGGACAGCCCCTCAGATGAAAAAGGTTGAGATACATGATGATGACTTTGCTGAGATCTTGTACACAAGCGGGACAACCGGCAAGCCCAAGGGGTGCCTCCATACGCACAGAAGTGTGATAATGGCTGGAATTACAGGAGCCTTGGCGGTAAAAATCGGCGAACAGGATGTAACCTTGATGGCCATGCCGATTTGGCATTCCTCGCCTCTCAACAACTGGTTCATGGGAACACAATATGTTGGCGGAACAGTTGTGCTCATAAGGGAATATCATCCCTTGCATTTCCTCCAGGCGATTCAGAGTGAAAGGTGCACGGTTTATTTTGGGGCCCCCATTTCTTACATCCTGCCACTGCAGATGATACCGCAGTTTGGAGAATTCGATCTGAGTTCCATGCGTTGTTGGATCTATGGTGGAGGCCCAATGGCCGAAGACACGGCAAGAATGGTCATGACTAAATATAAGTCCGACAATTTCTATCAGGTCTACGGAATGACTGAATCAGGTCCTACAGGAACGGTTCTCATGCCTTACGAGCAGGTCGCCAAAGCGGGCTCCATCGGCAGCAAGGCTTTACCTGGAGCAGATCTGATAGTGATGAAGGACGATGGGAACCAGGCGCAAAGAGGTGAAGTGGGCGAAATATGGCTTCAGGCTGACAGCATGATGAAAGGCTATTTCAAGAACCAGGAGGCTACCGCCGAGGCTTTTCATGGAGATTGGTACAAAACCGGTGACATGGCCAGGATAGACAAGGATGGGTATCTTTACATAGTCGATAGGACCAAAGACATGATTGTCACTGGCGGCGAGAATGTATATTCCAAAGAGGTCGAAGATGTTCTCGTGAGCTGCCCGGATATAGTTGAAGCCGCAGTAATAGGTGTTCCCAACCCTGAATGGGGTGAAACGGTTGCTGCCGTTGTAGTTCCTGTCAAGGACAAGAAGGTGGACGCCGACTTCATCAAGGGTTACCTCTCCGACAAGCTGGCAAAATACAAAATACCTCGTGTATTTCACATCGTAGACGCCCTGCCTCACACCCCTACCGGCAAGGTCATGAAATACCAGTTAAGAGATCAATACAAATAATATGTTTTAGGAGAAATTAATGTTTGACTTTTTGCTGACTGAAAAACAGCTGGAGATAAAGCGTGAAGCTCAGGATCTTGTTAAATGGGTTCCTCGTAAAATGATCCTTGATATGGATTCAGACAAAATCAAGTTCCCTATCGATTTCCTTCGGGAAGCCGGTCGAAGGAATCTGCTCGGAGTTAGATACCCGGTTGAGTATGGTGGACGCAATATGGACTGGGTGACAACGTGTATGCTTATGGAAGAGATTGGGACGCTTGGATACATATTCGCTTGCACTTTTGGGATTGGAGCCGAACTTGTTTGTGACGCCATCATGCTCCATGGAACCGAAGACCAAAAACAAAAATATGTCAAACCGTTATTGAGGGGAGAGGTCTTTGCCGCAGAGTGCCTTACAGAACCCCGAGGAGGATCGGATTTCTTTGGCACAACCACTACTGCGCAGGACAGAGGCGACCACTTCATCATCAATGGACAGAAGCGTTTCATTGTGGGAGCAGAAGGAGCTGATTTCTTTCTGGTATACGCAAAGACGGACGTCGAAGCTGAACCTCACAGAGCGCTGACCTGCTTTATTGTTGACCGTGCAGACGGAGTGGATGTCCAGTACCTCTATGGTCTCATGGGTTGCAGAGGCGGCGGCGCTGGACGAGTAGTATTCAGGGATGTGAAGGTACCCAAGGAAAATATAATCGGCAAGCTAAACGGCGCCTATGCCGTTTTTAACACCATGATGATCCCGGAGAGACTAGGGACAGCGGCCATGACTATCGGCGCTGCAAGGCCGGCTTTGGATGTAGCCACTTCCTACACCACTAAACGCAAAGCTTTTGGACAGGTTATCAATCAGTTCCAAGGCGTTAGCTTTCAAGTGGCTGAGGCCTCAATGTTGTTGGACGCCGCACGATCACTGGTTTACACCACCGCTCGATCTGTCGACTCTCGATGTCCTCAAAACCTGATTAGACGAATGGTTTCAGAAACAAAGAAATTTGTTACAGAGTGCTGCCAGAAGGTTTCTCACAACGCAATGCAGGTTATGGGCGGTATCGGATATACCAACATCTACCCCGTCGAGAGAATATTTAGGGATCTACGCCTAGCCTCAATTTGGACCGGCACCAATGAAGTAATGTCCGTCATCATCGCAAGTGAATGGTACAAGGAATTCTTGAAGGAGAAACAAGCCAAGCTTGCGCGTGATTTTGAGGCTGACGCCCAGGAATCAAACGCTCTTGATGAAAAAATTTTCAATTAATCAGGCCTTACCTTAAACCGTTTGTCCTTGACCGCCAGGGTGGCTTCCAGCGCCACCCTGTTTCAATTTTTGGGTATAATCTCCAAATCACATTGATCCCCGAAAACCTTTCTCATGGAATCCTGGAGTAGCGCCATATCCTCCATCGTTTCAGTTTCGACTATCAACTCCCCGTCATCAAATATCCTCAGTCTACCCTTATCTTCAAGTATTTCGATGGCTTTGATTGGATCTAGCGTGATCCAGCCTTTCATCCTTTTGAGCAATTCCGTTCCGGTAAACTCCCTCTCTATAACCAAATCAATGTTTCTTTTTTTACCAAACCATCCGATTTGAGCAGGCTGATGAAGCCTCGGAAGGACAGGATCCCTCATGGCGGCGCATCTGAACCATAATCTAGATCTCACCATCTCAATATCTCTCCTGTTTTTCTAACTGACTGATTTCAAGCTTCAAACTAAACAGCAATTCACTACACAATTCAAGACATCCCTTCAATTGAAAAACATAACTGCACCCAATATTCGCGTAAAATTAAGGGGTCACGCGACATTCCTAAAGTTGAAAACACTTTTCAAAAAACTCTTTTTCTGCTATAAGGGTTCCTATTAGGATATTTAATTGAGCGGATAAATATTGCCTGTCGCCTACTACAAATTTGTTTTGAACGTTAGAATGATTACAGGAGGCTTTGTGTCATTCAAGCGATTTACCCTGTTGGCTTCATTGGTATTATCCTTAGTTCTCTTTGGAATAGCTGAGACAAGGGCCGAAGCCAAAAAAGCTGTGGCGCCCAAAAAGACCGTTGCTGACATTAAGAAAAACGTTCCCGATAAGACTGTCAAAAAAGCTCAGGCAAAAAAGGCCCAAGTCAAGAAATTCAAGCCAAAACCGGTCAAAAAAAGAAATATCAAACCGGCGTCTAACACAATTCAGGCAAAAGCCGTCTATTGCGTAAACCTGTCCAACAATGAAACTATAATGGCTAGGAATGAGAACCTTAAACTCCCCATAGCAAGTTTGACAAAATTGGTTTCCGCGATGGTGACGTTGGAAAATATGCCTCTAGACAAGAGAGTCAAAGTTCCAGACCATATTAAATCGGTTCCTAAATCAGTGGTTGGTTTAAAACCGGGCGATGAATTGACTGTAAATGACCTGTTGCATGGCATGTTGATAAATTCCGGGAACGACTGCGCTGAAACTTTAGCATGCGCTTTCCCTGGAGGAAAACACAAATTTGTATCAGCGCTTAACAAGAAGGCTATACAACTTGGTTCCAAGAAAAGCGAATTTTTTACACCTAGCGGACTTGACCGAAAACCGGCCGGTCCACCTGATAAAATCAGTGAAGACGATATCGACGCCAATGCTTCAACTGCTAAAGAAATTGCAAATATTGCCAGAATAGCCTTTCAGGACAGAACAATTCGTTCAATAGTACAGAAAAAGAGCTATGTCATGAAAAGCTCTGTTGTTAAAGATGGTTATCCAATTAGAAATACCAACAAGCTCCTTAGAGACAACTTGCCGGTAGTCGGTGGCAAGACCGGATTTACGGTCAGAGCTGGCCATTGTCTGGCCTCACAGTTCTCTCCTGATAAAAAGGATCTGTTAATCGTTGTCTTGGGTAGCCCCAATCATTTCAATGATACGAGGCTCGTTTACAGAAAGGCTCTCAAAGATATCATTGAGCGAAAAAGGGCATCCGCCCCCAGATTGGAATCTGTCGCAAAAAATTAAACAAGCCATTTTCAGGGTAGGCCGTAGCGGGTGACATGTATAATTAATATCTTACGTGTCATCCGCTTAAAAATTTTCTTAGGCTAATCGTCAGGCGTTATTTAGGAAGGGTAAACAGAAAGTTAACCCATAGACCAGGGATTGATTCACACCAGATTCTCCCCCCATGGGCTTCGATGATCTTTTTAATATTGTAAAGTCCTAGACCAGTTCCACGTTTACCCTTGGTCATCTCGTTCTTAACCCTATAAAATTTGTTGAATATCTTTTCCGCTTCTTCAGGTTCTACACCAGGGCCTTCGTTCCAAACATTGAAGATATACTCCCCTCCTCGAGCTGAAACACCATATGCAATCTTGCCATTTGGCTTTCCATATTTGAGAGCATTACCGAAAAGGTTGCGATAAACAACTTGTAAGAGTCTCGGGTCCGCATTAACACGTATTGTCCCAACACCCCCCATGCTTTCATCATAACTCTCAAAGGAATTCGGGTATCTCTCTTTCAATCCGATCATCGCAGGTAAAATAACCTGTTCGTAAAAGTTATCAATATTCTCTTTTCTCAGCTGAAACTCACCCTGCTCTAGATCCGCCATAGTCAAAAAGTCTCGACTCATGGCTTCGAGAAATTTTGAGTGATGATAAACTATCTCCAGTTGATCCCTCCTAATCGGATCTTCTTCAGAATTCAAGAGCCTCCTGACAAACCCCCCTATTACCATTAGAGAGTTTTTCATTTCGTGGTTAATGAAATGGGTCGCTTCCATATAATTTTGATTTAACCGCTCCAACTCCCTCATTATGGCTTTTTCCCGCCCGACATCTTTGCTGATGCCCACAGTGCCAAGGACTCTACCTTCACTGTCTTTTAGAAGAGATAAAGTGAGCGATATTTCAACAATTTTACCTGATTTATGTCTAAGCTGGGTCTGGTAATTGACGATTCCTCCGGTAAGAGTAACGTCCTGTAAGACACGGTCCCTCTCTTCAGCGTCAACCCATATTTCGGTTATTTTGTGACCTTGAAGCTCTTCAGCGCTGTAGCCCAGAAGGTTCTCAGCAGCCGGATTGAATTCCACGATTCGTCCATCAAGATCGGCGGTTATTATAATGTCTGCAGAAGACATTAAAACGCCTTCAAGGTAACTCCTCTCTTGAGACAGGGCTTCCGTGCGGCTCCACACTTCCTTGGCGAGATTTGATGCAAGCTTTTTGTAACGCTCTTCAGACTCCCTCAACATATTTTCAAGTTCAGATATTTCGAGTTGTCTGCCGATCAGATCGGCTGCTTCCTGAAGAAAAAACCTGTCCTCAGGCAGTATCTTGCAGTCGATTGGAAAGTTTGCGCATATTCTTCCCTTGGCAGCATTATCTACACGGATTTCCTGGACTGTGATGATACCCTCTAAATTTTGTGGAGTTTCTCCAAAAATTTCCCCGTCCAGCTCTATCCATATTTTGAGGCCAGAGTCGGTTCCCAACGAAATTTGGATCTGATTTAAAGCCTGGCTCACCTTCAAGCCTATGGGCGCCTTCTGCATCAACGCCCTACTCACTGAAACCAGGCCTGACAGCTTACCGAACATGTTTGAGAGTGTTTGTTGGGATTGCGTTAGCGCCTTTCGACAATTGTCTTCATAATCTGACAAAGGCCGAACAGTCTCTAAAATCAAGACACTCCCGTCATAATCCTCAATAAAAACAACGCTAACAAGGCAAGACACTCTATAACGAATCTGTTCGAATTTTGTTTCGTTCAAGATCCTCTGTCCCAACATTTCTTGAAGCTTACAGCCAGGACATGGGTCGTTTAAGCCCGCCAACCTTTTGAAACACTTATCACTTACAGAGTCATCGATATTAATTTCGAGCTTCTTGTTTATTGCGACTATTTCATAATCTGATGAAATGAGGGCGCACGGTTCCGGTATTTTATCTACAAATTCCTGCGAGCTAAAATGTAGCATTTTATGTTTTTCAATATCGAAAGAAATTGGTCTATCCTCAATTATATTAATACGCTATTTAGCCGTTTCCAAAATTTTTGTTACAAACAAAACGGTGTTTCGGGTATAAGGCTGTTCTTGTAATCAAGAATCACTGAGGGATCAATATCAGAGTTTCTAAATACTTCAAAAACCGTAGTTCAATTAATTTTCAAATATCTCACTTAACATCCTAAGTCAATCACAAGAAATTCATGACAAGAAATTGTACGTCTGATTGCAGAATCATCAATTTTTAGGCTGGTTTTCATTAGGTTGAATTTTTGGTAAACTTCTGACAGCTATCCGTATCGTTTATAACCAACTAAATCAATAAGACATTTTTAGCTCATACCTAGTGGAGTAAAGATCTGATGACATTCCAGGAAGTCGTTTTCATGATTGAAGGCATATTGCATACCACTGGTTTGTTTAGTATCACTTGGAAAATGGCGGTAATGTGGGCAATTAGCGGTTTCTTTCTTTATCTGGCCATCGCAAGGAAATATGAACCGTTATTATTACTTCCCATAGGCTTTGGTATTTTTTTGGTCAATTTTCCCCTAGTGCCTTTAATGGGTTTCTCAGACGGGAAACCTCATTTGCTTCAAATTTTTTACAGCTACGGTCTGGAATGGGAACTCATACCCTGCATCATTTTTTTGGGCTTGGGAGCCATGACAGACTTTGGCCCGCTTATCGCCAACCCTAAAATGCTTCTCGTAGGCGCTGGAGCCCAGCTTGGCGTTTTTATTACCTTTACAGGTTGCGTCTTGGCGGGATTCACATTAAGGGAGGCCGCCTCCGTCGGTATCATCGGTGGAGCTGATGGTCCAACCACCATCTACTTGACCCAGGCCTTGGCGCCTCATCTCCTGGGGGCTAACGCGCTGGCGGCTTACTCATACATGGCAATGGTCCCCTTGATTCAACCTCCAATAATGAGGCTCCTGACTTCTGAATCCGAACGCAAAATAAGAATGAAACAGTTACGTGTAGTCTCTCAAGCTGAAAAGATTCTTTATCCAATTGTTGCTTGTGGAGTCATCGCAATACTCGTTCCTGCCGTTATTCCTTTGATGGGCATGTTCATGCTGGGCAACCTCATGAAGGAAAGTGGGGTTGTAAAACGTCTGTCCGATACGGCTGAAAACGCTTTAATGGACATTGTCACAATATTTCTTGGGGTATCAGTTGGCGCTACTATGGAAGCTGAGAAATTTCTTAGCGCCAAACCACTTTTCATATTTTCCCTTGGTCTTCTTGATTTTGCAGTCTGCACCATGGGAGGTATCCTGACTGTAAAAATAATGAACCTTTTTTTAAAGGAGAAGATCAATCCTCTGATTGGCTCCGCAGGAGTTTCGGCTGTCCCAATGTCTGCTCGCGTTTCCCAGTCTGTCGGATTGAGGGCAGACCGAAAAAACTACCTGCTAATGCATGCAATAGGCCCTAACCTGGCTGGGGTTATTGGATCTGCCGCTGCAGCTGGAATGTTTATTGCCATGTTTAACTGATGTCCCGTCTGGAGGATTCTCATATGAGAAAAGTTTGCGTCATGACTCTGCTATTTATAGCCATTACAAAATTGGCCTATCCGTCGGATGCCTTTCTTGGGGTTCCTCTTATTCCTGGGGCCACAATTATTCATCAGGACAATCAGCGATTAGAATTTAATGTCAATACTAATTACGATGAGGCAGTGCGATATTATAGCGAACTGTTCAGGAATTTAGAAGATTTAAAAATTAAGGATCGTGGCTCTCAGACGTATATTGAGGATCATAGCAATCGTGAGTGGCATTCGGTTTCCATTTCTAAACTTGAAAACGACAAAATAAAAATTGTAATATTAAAAGATAATTGGACTTGGATATTGGGGACTTTAGTTCTAAGATTTGTTGCAGTATTTGCCGTCCTGATAGTTTTGTATTTAGCCATGACACTTACTGGGGCGATAGTGTCGCGTATGGTTTCTACACACGCTTCTAGATGATAATGAGAGGCCAACTATCTTTCTGGGGACCTTTCTTTGCGATCATCAGGCGGTATTAAGGAGGTTTCGAATGAAGGGAGTGGTGCTGGCTGGGGGCTTGGGAACGCGCCTCTATCCTCTAACAAAAATTACCAATAAGCATCTGTTGCCCGTTTACAACAGACCCATGATAACATATCCCGTTGAATGTCTGGTTAACGCAGGCGTTACAGATATACTGATCGTAACCGGGGGTAACAATCCTGGTGACTTCCTTCGACTGTTAGGAAATGGAAAGGAATATGGCGTAGACCATATTAATTACGCCTATCAGGAAGGTGAAGGCGGTATCGCTGATGCTCTATCGCTCGCGGAAGCCCATGCCAACAGGGGCCCAATTTGCGTGGTGCTAGGAGACAACATAATCGAGAAAAACATTAAATCCGCTGTCGATTCTTACAAGGCTCAGGGATCTGGCGCCAAAATATTATTGAAGGAAGTGCATGACCCCAAAAGATTCGGTGTTCCGGCGCTTGATGGCGATAAGGTGCTCTACATAGAGGAAAAGCCTGAGAAACCGGCCTCTAATTACGCAGTGACAGGCATTTACATGTATGACTCTCAGGTTTTCGATTTTATAAAAGGTCTGACCCCCTCACAACGTGGAGAACTGGAAATAACTGATGTCAATAATCTATACATAAAACAGGGCACAATGACATGGTCCATGCTAGACGGTTGGTGGACTGACGCAGGAACTTTTGATTCCTTATTGAAAGCTTCCAACCTGGTTGCGCAGGGAGGCGCTAACAAGATTTGAATTCTGAAATAGGCAAGGTGAAATTTAAGGAACCGGACAACAAACGGATCGACGGTGTTATTTTACAGTCCCTGAAGGTTGTTCCTGATGAGAGGGGACGCTTAATGGAAATAATGCGTCGTGATGACGCGTTTTTCACCGGATTTGGTCAGGTTTATGTTTCAACAATATATCCAGGGGTAGTTAAAGCCTGGCATTATCATAACCGTCAGGATGATCGTTTCACGTGTGTTCGAGGAATGGTTAAAGCGGTAATGTACGACGACAGGGACGCATCACCAACTCGAGGATCATTGAATGTATTCTACGTCGGGGAATATAATCCAGCGCTCA
>JBFXII010000067.1:0-10275 GCA_050176095.1 Desulfomonilaceae bacterium | reverse complement strand
CTTCTAGAGATTTGTTGATCAATTTTGGAGATTCACAACTCCAGCCATAAGAACAATAAGCAGCGCCGATTTTGTTGAAGGGCTTCAACCCCTTCTTATAACAAAGCAAATCTGCCATTCGAGGTAACATGCCGTTATTTAGAGTTGATGAACCCAGTACTAATGCCTTAGAGTCAAGCATTTGAGTAATTATGTCACTCCTGTGCTCTGCCGCTAAGTCCATTATTTTCACAGAGACACCTTTTTCTATAAGTCCATCAGCAATCGCCTTTCCCATCATCTCCGTGCTATGCCACATGGTGTCATATATTATTAAGGCCTTATTTATGGTCTCTTGTTGACTCCACTTGTAATAGGCTTGAACAATCTGTAGTGGATCTTTTCGCCAGATTAGACCATGATCAGGCGCAATCATGTCAATCTTGAGATCCATTTTCTGGACATCTTCAACTAATTTTTTGACCAAGTTAGAATAAGGTAACAAGATGTTGGCGTAATATTTGGCCGCATGAGCCATAAGCTCTGCTTTGTCCACTTCATCGTTGAAACGTTCGCTGGTCGCCCAATGTTGACCAAATCCATCACTGGATATAAGCAAAGCGTCTTCTTTAATGTAGGACATCATGCTGTCCGGCCAATGCAACATTCTTGTTTCCAGGAATTGAACTGTCTTTTTTCCTAGTTTCAGTTCCTGTCCACTCTCAACAACCTCATAAGGCCAATCTTCTCTGTGATAGTGATCCAAGAGAGCTTTTTTGCCTCGGCCAGAACAAAAAACCTTTTCCGGCTTTATCACCTCCATCAGCTCAGGAATTGATCCAGAATGATCAGGCTCAACATGATTTACTATTAAATAGTCTATCTTGGATGGATCGATTACTTTATGAATATTATGAAGTAGATCCATTTTAAATGGCTTTTTTACCGTATCAAAAAGAGCTACCTTATCGTCAAGAGCAAGAAAAGAATTATAGGTCGTGCCTTTATATGTTGAGTATCCGTGAAAGTCCCTGACAGCCCAATCGATAGCCCCAACCCATTTTATTCCATCCTTAATATCAGTTGGTATTCGCAACTCATTCCTCCATTAATTGCTTTCCTCGTAGAAAGAGCGGCATCTGCTCCGGAAAATCTGAAAAAAAGGTTTGGATGCAAGATCAAATCTCGCTCATATCACCATGTGCTCTACAGGCTTAAATTTTCCAGAGCAGATTATTACTACTCAGGGGAAAAAGAATCTTTGTCCGCTCCGCAAACAGGACAAACCCAATCAGCCGGCACATCAGCAAAAGCTGTACCTGCTGCGACACCGTTGTCGGGGTCTCCTACTGCAGGATCATAAACATAACCACATACTTGGCATACATACTTTTCCATGAACTGTCTCCTCTCTTGAAACTTTTCCTCGAACCGAGGCTTATGCTGAATCAACTTCTCTAAATTTCCAGCCATGCGGCAAGAAAACCTTTTGCATTTAAACTACTTACCGGTAATCTTCTTCCCTATGGCTCGTCCATAATCCTGAGCCATCTGCAGCCCCCCCTGCAAGGACGCTGACTTGAGCCTTAACGGAGTTCCAACCATTTCCATTTTGAATATATTTTCCATGGTTTCATAAATTCGATCTGGAGCCTCTCCACTCCAGCCAAAAGCTCCGAAAGCCCCCCCGGCCTTGCCTTCCATGTTTAGTTTAGCAACCAGAAAAAGAACCGTTTTCATGGATTGCATCATCTCCCCATGGTACGTGGCCGAACCAAAGACATAGGCGTCATAACCTTCTAAATCCTGGACTTTCGTAATGCTCGTGGCGTTTACTACCGTAGCGTCTGCTCCTGTGAATCGAATACCTTCGGCTATGAGGTCCCCTATACTTTGCGTCTGACCGGATCTGGTCGCATAAACTATTAGCGCCTTGGCCATCTTCAGTTCTCCTTATCAATTTCAAAAAACTTCACGCTCTTGAAAATCCTGTTTGGTTAATGAAACTTGAAGTCCACTTTCTGTAAAACAAGTTTGTCCGGGGGCTATAACTATGTCCTTTTCTTTTGAACCGCTTCAGTGGCAAGATCAAAAGCCGCCTTCAAGTCGTCAGGCCGCTTAAGTATGTCGCCCTCGGCTTCAACTTTGTTTACACATACGCTTCCGTCGTAACTCATGTCCAGAGCATCGAAGAAATACCTCGCCACTAAGTGGGCTCCCTCGAAAAGATTGGCTCCTTTGGTCGCCCCTACGGCCAACATGTATCCGCTTCCACTGTCATAGGTTTTTCTTCTCTCGGGTGATTTGGTGAGCATTCGCTTGCTCCAAAGAGCTTGGCAACGGTCAATAAGAGCTTTCAAATCAGATGGCATTCCATAAAAGAACATGGGAGTGGCAACAAAAATTATTGAGGCCTCTTCTAACTGAGGATAAATAGCCTGCATATCGTCTTTGATGATGCAAATTCCCGTCTTGTCACAAGCTGCGCATTCCCTACAACCTGAAATGTCCATCTTGAACGGACGAAGAGTCGAGCATTCAGCGCCTGCCGCCTCAGCGCCCTTTAGCGCCTCTTCAAGCAAAAGATCACTGTTGCCACCTTTTCTAGGGCTTCCATAGATCCCCAAAACTTTCATTTGTTTAAATTCCTCGAATTTTTAAAAAGTAATGATTGAGTAACCTTCCTGAATGTAACGCCCAATTGAAGGATGTCCCTTCATGTCACCAAGCAGGTTCAATCCAGCCCTTTCAATCAAATCCAAAACTTTCATCTGAGCTGAACATGCCTTGCAGGCTCCATCCACCAGATCAAGTTCTAGGGCTTCTTTAAATAAGCCTCTGAATGGATTGCCCTCTCGCTGCAATTCCGGAACAAGCTTGGTGGAGGTTCCTTCAATCACTATCTTCACCTCAAAGCCCTTTGAGTGCATATCCAGAGCATTGAGAAGAACATGGGCAAAACATACCAATTCACCATTGAAGGCTACCAAAACTATTTTGTTCATATTGACCGCTCCGACAAGCTGATTACGCTGAAATATTCCCCAATCCCGAGCTATCTTAGATGCGTTTTATCCGAGTCTCGGGTCTTGCCCCTGGAATCCACATTCAGGAACATAACAAGTCACGTTAACGAATTGACACTTTTCTTTGCACATGACACAGGTTTCAGGGGGCGCTATGGACGCTTCTTGTTCAAATGTGTATCCGCATTTAGGGCATTTCCATGTTATCTTATCCATTTATTATTCCTCCTTTATTTTCAGGCACTAAATCATTTTCCCATTTTTTTGGCTGATCTCAAGAAATGAATACGGTCTAGCATATCCTGAATGTTCTTGGTCATGGCCCAGCGACCATTGTCAAAAACCCCGTAATCCGTTCCCATCATTGCCGAAGCAAGTCTAGTGGAATTAGCAAAAAACAACCATTGTTCTATCCACTGTTTCTCTATGCCTTCATCAAAGATGTTGTTGGGGTTGGCAAGCTTTCCCTTCCATGCAATCGAAATCATATCAGTCGACGTAAGTGTAATCTCGTTCGACGTGCTGATGGTGTTTTCAAATCTCTCCCAATGACCATTTACCCAACCCTCAGAATGGCAGGTGCGACAAACCCCCTGCATGACTACTTTCCTGGTCTTCTGTTCATCGCTCGATATTAGGAATTCGCTTAGTGGTTTGCCATCCAGAGTGGTGGGAAGAGCCAGACCGTCTTTGCCTTTAATTATAGAAGTATCAGGCGACTGGGGGTGAGGATGGGCATATATAAGTCCGAGCAGACGCCATGGTAGTCGATCCGACATCTGGTGAGTCCGTTTCGATATGATCTTTCCTTCTGAATCAACTACCAGGCTTACATGGCAGGTAGCGCATGTTGGCGCTGTGAAATCCTTACCAGCGGTCCATGGGACGGCGTCCAGATTCCATTCCTTCGACATCGAAGAAAAAATGTTGCCGTGTTTGCTCACGGAATAAATTTTATACGCCGGGACATCTGGGCCCTTGTGACATTGGGAACAAGTATAAGGCTGCCTAGCCAATTTTATGGAGAATTGATGCCGACTATGACAAGAGGAGCAAGACCCCCTGCTACCATCAGGATTTATTCGCCCAACACCCTGATTTGGGTAACCGGACATTTCAACAAATTCCATCTCCCCATAATCTGTATCGCGATTCTTTAATCCTGTAACTTCGAGCTTTGTTCCATGACACGAATAGCAGGATTCCGATTCAGTCTTTTCATTTGGCGGAGCAATAGAAGTTTTTTGTCCGTCAAACCTCACTGTGCCGTTAATTGTCGTCATTAACTGACCGTAAAGTTTGTTCTCCGAAAGGTTAGTGTGCGCAAATGCCATAAGATTCTTTTCGTACTGCTCAGCCTCCGTGGGATGACATGTGGAACAATCTCTCGGAGTCACTGTTAGGTGAGTCTTCTTTTCGTTGTGAAGAAAAACATCCTTGTGTTGGCTTGTGTTCAGAGTGTGGCATTCGGCGCACCCTACAACGACGTTTAACAGATCCTCCGGAACCTTTGTGGCGGAAACCCGGCTCTCCAATTCCGACTTGGCCATTCCTTTTGATGGCGTCGTAAAGGCGTGCCTACTCTTTTTCCAATCTTCAACGATTGTGGGTGTGGCCGTAACATGGCAGGCAAGGCATTCCTGACTAGCATCGCTAATCGGTGAATCGCACCAGCCATCTGCCGGCATCAATATGGGAACCGAAATCAGCGTTGTTAAATTTAGAAGAGCCGCTGCCAACACACTGTTAACCCAGTAAGATGCCCTGTTATTCCTTTGATGTAATCTCATGATGACCTACCCGATTATTTCGGCAACTTGTTTAATTCCTTTACAAGGTCTTCCAACCTCGGAATAGCGTTTATATCGTGGACCTCTACGTACCTTACCACACCATGTTTATCTATCACGACAGTGGCTCGCTCCGATACACCGTCTGATCTCAAGATTCCGTATTTTCTGGCTATCTCTCCATGCGGCCAAAAATCCGAGGCAACGTGAAACCAAAGATTTCCCATTTGACGTGTCCAAGCATGCAACGTGGGAATGTTATCAACCGATATACCAATCAGGGTCGCGTTATTTTCATCGAAAATTTCTTTTACGAGGTTGTAACCGGGCCATTGTTGAGAACAGACCGGCGTCCACGCCGCAGGCACAAAAGAAAGCACTACGTTTTGTTTACTCTTGAAGTCACCAAGAGAAACCTTACCTCCCTTTAAATCAGGAAGGCTGAAATCCGGCGCAGCGTCTCCGACCTTGATAACAAGAGAACTATCAGTCGATTTAAGAACGCCCGGATTATACAGACTATCCTTCAAATCTTCTGATTGAGCTGAACTTACTTGAAAAACTAGAAAAAGAACAAATAAGAAGTTGATAATTCTCGGATAATAAATTCGGGTTTTCATGTTACTTAAGCGCCTTTATTCAACATTGATTTGACCGAGTCAAAAAATTCCTGAGCATCCCTGATTTCACCGACTTTGACTTTTAAGACTTCGACCTGAGTTGGAGATTTTACTCGGGCTAGTACGAATGTGGGGGTTCTGATCTCCTGAGACACTAATTTCTGAACTTTAAAATCGTCATCGGGCAAAAGAGGAAATTTAATGTTGAACTTTTTCTTGAACACTCCGACCTCATACGGAGTGTTTCCTGTTCCTATTCCTACGAATTTAACTTTCCCTCTAAGATTAGGATCGGAATCAAACATATGAAACAGTTGATTAACTATGGGAGCATCTTTCTGACACACCGGACAATACATGCTGAAAATCTCCATAAAAATCAGATCTGCCTTGATCTGACCCAAACTGAATTCAGCTTTCTCGGCAATCCCTAAATACTTTTTGTCCGCAATTTCCTCTGGAACCGAAAACTTCGTCTCAAGCAGCGCCTTTGCGTCAATCTTGTATTCTTGGGCCATGCATAACCCAAAAATACTCAGGCTCTGAAAAAATATGAAAACGAGGACCATCAGCTTTTTATTCATGTCTTTGTAATCCCTCTCTGGACTAAATAATCCTCTCAGGTGGCGCAACAAATGAACATTTTCTTACCCGCTCCACAAACGGGGCATTTCCAATCTTCCGGAAGTTCACTGAACGGAGTTCCTTTGGGTATCTTGCCCTTACGATCACCTCGATCAGGATCATACACATAACCACAATTAACAGTTTGACATCGGAACATATCTTCTATTTTTGACATTTTTCATCTCCAGAAAATAAACCCTTATTGATCAGTCATGATAGACACCGGGCCATCTCAAACAAATCAATATTTGTGTGTCCCCGATAATACCTTCACCTGAAAACTTTTGCTAAGTAATTCTTACAACCAAGAAATTATCTTTATTCCGTAAAAGGAACAAAAACGATAAATCAAAACGCTCTCTATCCAATCAAAAGAATGCGCATAAAAAGCAGACCTGACAATTGCTAATGGGAGTATTCAAAAATTTCAGGGGCGCCCAATGGCGCCACCTAAAATTTTTTTATAAGCCAGTAAATGATTGTTTAAGACTTCCAAAGACCGTGAAGATTACAGTACTCCCGAGCGGTCCATTCGCCCGATACTGGAAAAAAGGCCTCCGGAGTATCTCCAGGATTTAGATATTGACGATAAATTTTCCCCTCGGAAATGATTTCGATCCATTCTATAAAATGAGACTCATCCATTGGATGAGGCACACTGCCAACTTTGACCTTGAGGCCTCCATCTGCAGCTTCTTTTACAGGAACATGTTTTTCCTTCGCTGCGTCTACGGTGTTCTCGACCATATTCTTCATAGGTTGTCCGCAGCACACTAACTGACCCGCCTTGTCGTGCAACATTTCTACGATGTTGCCGCACACGTTGCATTTAAACACTTTCATGGACAGTCTCATTGGTGATTTGCCTCCGTAATTAAAATGGCTTGTCCTTGTTACTAAGGAATTGAAAAAAGTAAACACCTTGAGCTCATAAGCCCACCTACAGCTATTGTGAATACGACACTAAAAACAAAAGGTCCAATCTACCAATTCTCGCCCAACAGCTCAAAATAGGCCCTTGGATGAGCGCACGCGGGACACGGATCGGGAGCTTCAATACCCTCATGAAGATAACCGCAATTCACACATCTCCAGACAACAGGCTTTTCCCTCTTGAAAACCTTGCCCTGCTCTATATTTCGAAGTAGATCCAGATATCTTTTTTCGTGTTGTTTTTCAGCAACACTCACAGCCTCCCAAATTCGCGCCGCCGCTTCGAAGCCTTCTGATCGAGCAACTTTTGCAAATCCCGGATACATCTCACTCCATTCGTGATGTTCTCCCGCTGCGGCCGCTTTAAGGTTTTCCGCCGTTCCTGATATTATACCCGCGGGAAACCCTGCCTGGACCAAAACATCTCCACCCTCAAGCTGCCTAAAAAACCTTTTGGCGTGCTCCTTTTCCTGATTGGCGGTCTCTTCAAAAATCATGGCTATCTGAACTAAACCCTCCTTCTTGGCTACAGAAGAGAAGTAGGTATAGCGATTTCTCGCCTGCGACTCGCCCGCAAAAGATATCAACAGATTTTTCTCGGTCTCTGAACCCTTGATAGAAGCCATTCTCATCTCCTTTTACGAATTAGAATTGTTTGGACTTAGGGCATCCCAACTCATTATAAAGTTGGCAATCGCCTCTTTCATTTGAAATATTTTATGCTTGCTAGAAAAAGTCTTTTCGGATCTTCCTAAAAACCCCTAACCTGCTACCTGACCATTTGTTTAAAATCCAGACTCGGCTTCGTAATGATCGAACACTTCAGATCCTTATTGGTTAATAACATCATTTAGCACGATCTCTTCCCGCACATCCCCACGCTTCTTCTGACATTCTGGGCAGAGTCCTGAAAATTCAACATGGCTTGAAACTACCTTGTACCCGCTCAACGTTTTCAATGAGCCTAAAAGAAGCTCAATATCCGGCACATCTATATCTGATACGCGCTCGCACTTGATGCACTTGACGTGGAAATGATTGTCCGTAAAACCATCGAAACGACGCTGACTACCTGCCATTTCCAATTTTCTGATTTTTCCGGTTTTTGATAATATTTCGAGGTTCCTGTAGACAGTGCCTAAACTGATTCGAGGTAACCTTGCGCGGACTATCTCATACAGTTCACTAGCTGTTGGATGAGTCCTCAATTTCTTGAGTTCGTCGACAATTATTTTTCTTTGCTCTGTCGCTCTTAATTTTCGATTCAACGGAAGCCTCTTTGTTAATAGTAACTATTATCAATTAATAATCCTCAATACCATCTCTGTCAATACTTCCCACTTTAATTCAATGATCACAAAACAGATGATCCGGTTGTCAATGAATCAGGCTACAGCCTTAGACAGATTTTAAGAGTTAGTTTCAAACAGAGACAAAAAACGAAAATTCAGCGAATCAAACAGACCTCTGTCAGTGAGCTTTATTTCAGGAATAGGTGTTAGCGCCATAAATGATAGGGTCGCAAATGGAGCTTCCAGTTTGCACCCAAGAAGTTTTGCGCATTCGCCCAGATTCTTCAAACCACTCTGAACTTCCGTGATTGGTCGGTCAGACATAAGCCCCCCAATAGGCAAGGCTAGACTGGCCATTATAGAGGCGTCCCTTACAACCACCATGCCGCCACCCATTTCAGCAATTTTCTTGGCTGCCACCATCATGTCCCTGTCATTTTCTCCCACTACTATAATGTTGTGAGAGTCGTGAGCGACTGAAGAAGCTATAGCTCCTGAACCAAGTCCGAAACCTTTTATAAATGCAGTTGCATAAGATCCTGAGCCGTGATGTCTTTCGATGACTGCCATTTTCAAAATGTCTTGGCTTGTATCGCTCTGAAGTTTGCCATTCTTTAGCACAGGTTTCATAACGACTCGTTTGGTAAAAATCTGATTGGGCACTATTTCGATAACATTAACCTGCTCACTGTTGGATGGAATGTCGAAGTTAGTAATTTTTGACCAATCAACATTGAAGCTTAGTGGCGTGTTAATTTTATTTCGCTCATCCATTTCGTAGACGAATTTTCCCTCAATGGCGGCCAAAACACCTGATTTGTAAACCGAATGAATCTCTACTGTCTCAAGGTCTTCAAGCACAACTATGTCCGCTTGATAGCCCGGAAGTACGGCTCCCCTGTCTTTCATGCGAAAATATGTCGCCGGATTTATAGTAACCATTTGAAGGGCGGTAATAGGGTTCACACCTTTTGAAATAGCCATTCGGACGAGCTTGTTGATGTGACCTTTCTCAACGATATCAAATGGGTCCAAATCATCTGATACAAGCATCAGATTGCGAGAATTGTGTTCGTTACGTATTGGTAAAAGGTCATCCATGTTCTTGGCTGCTGAGCCTTCCCTTATCATTATGCGCATTCCAAGACTTAATTTTTCAGTGGCCTCAGCGTTACTAGAGCATTCGTGATCTGACCCAATCCCAGCGTTTACATAAGCAATTAGTTCCTTACCAGAAAGACCTGGAGCATGACCGTCTTTAACTTTATCCGCAAATATCTTGATTTTGGCTAAAACTTCCGGATCGGAAAAGATTACTCCCGGGTAATTCATCATTTCAGCTAATCCCAAGACTCGGGGATGATCCACAAACGGCCTCATATCCTCGGCTAAAATTTTGGAGCCCGACGTTTCAAACGGGGTAGCCGGGACACATGAGGGAAACATTACAAATACACTAAGAGGAAGTGATTCACTGGAATTGAGTATGTATTGAACTCCGTCAATTCCATAAACGTTGGCCAATTCATGTGGGTCCGTGACAACTGCAGTTGTTCCGAGAGGCACAAGATTCTTGCTCAACTCGGGAACACTCAACATACTCGACTCTAGGTGAATATGCCCATCTATGAATCCTGGACAAACAAACTTGCCTTTCAAATCTACAATAGTTTTAGCTTCATACTCCCCGAATCCCAGAATTGTTCCGCCCTTAATTGCGACAGCTCCCTCATGAATAATTCCGGAAAAGACATTGACAATCTGACCGTTTTTGAGCAGCAAATCCACAGGCTCGTTTCCCATTGCAGTAGAAATTTTTTGGCTCAACTCCATTTCTTTCTTCCTCTGTTAAAGTTTCTTTAAACCAATGCTGATTGGATAGCCGTCCTACATTCACACTTTTCTTCACCGATTTTTGAAATAGAGCTAAAAAATATATTTTTCACACTCTCAACATTCTGGTTCATTGTTTGGACGATCATGTCCCAAGTGACAGGCGCCTCGCTCA